>JAPOYQ010000495.1:4856-5840 GCA_026706505.1 Gemmatimonadota bacterium | reverse complement strand
TGGCGGACGGCTGGCAGCCGAGCATCGCTCCTTCGGAAGCCGAAGAGAAGGCCGCGCACTTCAGGGAACAGGTCAGGGCCGCGGGCCGCGATCCCGGTAAAGTAGGTTTGGAAAACCTCATCCATTGCGGCACGACGGTTGGCGGTTCCCGGATGTCGCCGGAGCGGGCTGCGGAAATCGCCCTGATATTCCGCGATGCGGGATACAGTCACACCTGCATCAACACGATGGATGCGGGCCACCGCACCTTGGACGATCACCTAAAGTTTGCAGCCGCTTGGCGGCAGACGGTGCGATAGCCGCTTCAGTTTCTTGGTCGAATCACGCCGGGGCTGCTTAGTAGCCTATTTTTCCTAGTTGGCCAACTCCATCCTCGTAGATTGCATTGACGGCGGGTGAGGGCAGGCGCGTGCCTGCGCACGGATTGATTGATCGCTCCATGTTGGCAACGCCTCTTTTTTCGCCGTTGACGGTGAGAACGAATGCTGTCTCGCAGAGGAACAACTCATCAAGAGTCACGATGGTCGACCCCATCAGATCCGAAAACTCAAGATCGAACCTTTTGCCGCCGGTGGTTTCGACATAGCCCGAGACGCGGACGAAGCTGACCCCGTCGACGTCCATCCAAGGGTAGAGCTTCCACGCCTTGATGGGCTCTATTGACCCATGTTCGGCAATGTAACCCAGTTTGCGCGGCGGGTCGCCGTGAACGGTGCCTCCGGTCACGAAAAAGGAAAATTCATCGCCGATCGTGCCGTTGGACCAAGTAGTGCATTGGAGGCTGGCCACATCGCGCGCCCCCCATGTGTGGTCGCGGTGGCCGAAGCCGGATACCTTGATGGTTCGGCCCCCAACCCTGAGCGTTCCGCTCGCCCTCCCGGCTGCCTCCACGTGACCGGACCCGACTTCTCCGAGCATCGCTTTGGCATCTTCGCCAGAGACTATCTCGTCGAAAGAGACCGCCCTGTGCCGATCTTCCAATTG
>JAPOYQ010000495.1:374-4846 GCA_026706505.1 Gemmatimonadota bacterium | reverse complement strand
TTCCAGATCTCCGAGATGCATATCCTGGCGCATGTCGTCCTGATCTGCCTCGCATGCGAGGCCGCCCTGCCCAAGGTGTTGAAAACTCAAGCCTTCAACGGAGTATTTTCCATCTGCCCTCATTTTCGCGGAAAAGGGAACCTCGCTGCTCACCCTGCGGGTATAGCGGCCGGTGTCGTCGATGATCGCATTCCAAAGGTGCGCGTTGTTTCGATTGGGCTGATGTGCGATGCGGTGAAATCCGCTGATCCGCTGCTCGGGATCAGCCCACCAGAACCATTGGGACTCGTTCCAACTCGTCTCCGGGCCGACCGGCCCGGGCGAGTCAGGTTCTTTTGCGTTGCGCGTCATGCAAAACCTCCATTTCGCTACCGGATTCGATTGTTCATGATGCCGTCAAGCAGGACCAGCGGTGAGAAATCGGGGCTGTCCATCATCGCCACCCTGGTCTCCTCCGTCACGTCGGGTGATATCGCCAGCGTTCGGTCGATGAAGAGTGCGACCGCCATGCCGGTATAGACGGTGTAGTAGCGCAGCCTGTCCCTGTTGATGGCTTGGCCCTTGGCTTCTTCGTAGGCGGCGATCATCTCATCAACGGAAAGCCAACCGGGAAGCCGCTTGTTGCCCGCACGCTGGACGGACACCAAGTCCAGGGTGAGCCACCATGCCAAGTCTTTTTCTGGAGCAGCCAGATGAACAATGTCCCAATCGATCAAGGCCACGCATTCCGCGCCCCGGTAGATCGTATTGCCCGGGCGCGAATCGCCCCAGCTGATCGACAGCGGCTCATTGGGAATGCGGTTTGTCGCAAGCCAATCCAGCGCCTCCGTCACCAGAGGGTAAGGAGCGTCACCCCGGGACCACTCATGGTAGCGGCGCCAATGGCTGACCAACCAATCGTTGTGGGTAAAACCGGGTCTTGCGCGTTCGAATAGCCTGCCCAACGACAATTCGTGCGGGTTCAGTTGGTGTACTTGTGCTAGGGCCGTCAGGCTGTTGCGGCATAGCGCCGCCTGTTCGTCGGCGCTCAACTCCGTCACCCAGCCCGAATAGTGAAAACTCGGCTCGTCAGGCGGTACCTGGCCGTCGATGTGTTCCATGATGTAGAACGGACTGCCAACGATGGATGCATCCTCTTCATAGAAGTAGGTTTTGCAGACGGGCAGGTTGTGCTTGCGCAGTTCGCGTTGGACGACGTATTCCGACTCAAAGTCCTGATCGAGATGCTGAAGGTAGCTGCCCGTTGCCTTTCTGCGCAGGACGAACCGACTGTCGTCGTTGAGGGAGAAGACAAACATCTCTCCGGCACGGCCGTTGGCGTCTTGAGACATGGGATGCAGATCGAGGAGCTCTTTGCCTTCAAATTTGCTTGCGCACCAAGTCGCGAAACGGTCGCCATGGCGGCTCAGATCGCGATCCTGGCCTTTTCTCCCCGTCGTGAATGTGGGATCGATTTCTTTGCTCACTAACCCCCCTCAAAGCCAGCAGATAGCAGAGCGCCTGACCTAGACTTGCTGACTTTCATTATTTCCGCGTACAGCGAAAACAGCAAAATACAGGCAGTTCTTTAGCCCACAAATTAGCACACATTTCTGCGGAAGGCCACAAAAGGCGCAAAAGCGAAAAAGCGCTGGTTTACACGGACCGATATCGTGGCTAACATCGGCGAATCCACGCAAGCAAGGCAAACATGCAAATTGGGAGTGCCCATGAAGCCGGAGGATTTTAAGAATGGTCCGCTCGATGCCGAAAAACTGGTGGCGGCCATAGACCCGGACTACTGGCAGGAATTCGGCTTCCCCCACCCCCTGTTCGATCGGCTCAGGAAAGAGGCGCCAATTACCTATGTGGAGCATCCAGACATCAAGCCCTACTGGGCCGTGAGCCTAAACAAGGATATACGCGAGATTTCTCGCAACCCCGCAGTGTTCAGCAATGTCGGCACGCTCAGCTTGAATCTGCGGGATGCGTCGGGAAGCAGTGGTGGAGGTGATATCAAGCCGACGCTGCTCAACATGGATCCGCCGGATCACAATGAGCACAGGGGGATCGTGGCTCAGCGCTTCCAGATGGCTGAGGTCATAAAGCGTGACGATCCTTTTCTCGCGGCTTCCGTTCGAGAAATCCTGGATGAATTCATGGGTGACGGCGGCGTGCGCACGGGGGATTTCGTGCAGCCCGCGCAACGACTGTCGATTGCTGCCGTCGGTCGAGTGCTGGGCCTGCCCGAAGAGCATTGGGAGCAGGCGTTTGTGTTCGCCAACGCGGTTGCCGCCAACTCTGATCCAGAATTTATGTTGGGCGAATCGGCAGGAAGTTCCATCGCGGCGGCTCACGCTGGACTGTTCGAGATCTTTGCGCCGCTCATCGAAGCTCGACGAAGGACGCCTCAAGACGATCTCGTCACGGTTCTTGCGCACGCTGAATCTGAGGAAATCGACTTCGCGCAACTTGTCATCCATGCCGTGCTGATCTTGCTCGGTGGGGTGGAGACAACGCGCAACGTTATGGGCGTTGGCTTGGTGGAGCTTATTCGTCAACCGGAGATCATGCACCGGCTCATCCAAGATTTGGATCAGATGCCGCTCGCAGTGGAAGAGATGATTCGGTGGACAGCACCGCTCGGTCACATGTGTCGAACCGTCAGGAAGGACGTTTCCGTTTCTGGAACAAGATTCCGTGAAGGTGACGTACTGGCACTCTTCTGGCCTTCAGCCTGCCGCGATGAGTCGCTGTTTGATGATCCGCATGTCTTCCGGATCGACAGAAAGCCGAATCCGCATTTGGCATTCGGCGTTGCGCAGCATCTGTGTCTGGGTCGAGTGCTGGCCCGACGTCAGATCATCGCGATGTTCAATGAACTGCTGCCAAGGCTGGCTGAGTGCGAAATTGCCGGTCCATTGCGGCGGGCCAGGATGCTGATCAACGGATACACGGAAATTCCGCTTCGCTATCGACTCACGCCGGCAGTGAGTTGAGTGCTCAAGTGACCATTCCCGATTCGCTTCCATTCGCGGAGACCACGGCTGGTGCGATAGGCTGGCTGAGCCAGCATCATGGTGGCGGCAAGATGGTCATCGAAGAGGATCGCGTCGCCACTTTTAGCGAAGTCGATCGTGCCTCCGCCGATCTCGCCAAGGCTCTGCTGTCAAGCGGCGTGGGGAAGGGCAGCCGCATCGCCTTCCTGTTTCCCAATGGCATCGACTTTGCCAAGGTCTTCTTTGCGATCACGCGGATAGGCGCGGTCGCGATTCCAGTCAACACCTTCTACAAGGCCCCTGAGCTGATCTGGCAGTTGAACCATTGCGACGCCCAGATGCTCATCACTATCGACCGCTTTCTGCACAACGACTATCTCGCGAGGTTGGAAGAGGGCCTTGTCGGCCTGGCCGGCCAAGGCGATGAAGTTCTTCTTGAATCAACGCCCTATCTCAGAAAAGTGGTGATGCGCGCCACCGGCGGGCGGGTACCGGCCTGGGCCGGCGAAATTGAAGCGTTCACGAGACTGGGCGCGTCCGTCAATGATTCAATGCTCCGCGCCGTTGAATCAACTGTCGTGCCGGCCGACCAGCTATGCGTGCTCTACACATCGGGGAGTTCGGCAACACCCAAGGGTGTTGTGCACAGCCACGGTGCGTTGTTGCGCCGCACGGCATCGGTCGGTGCGGATTTCGGCATCGGCCCCAAAGACATCGTGTACAACCCAAGCCCCTTTTTTTGGACCGGAGGACTCTCCAACGGGCTGCTTTCCACAGTTTTGAATGCAGGCGCCGTACTGACGGAAGAGAAGTTCGATGCGCCCCGCACATTGGATCAACTTGAGAAACACCGCGTCACCGTTGCCGTCGGCTGGCCTCACTTCGCGACGTCACTGCGTGCGGTGCCGGATTTTGCGGAACGTGACTTGAGCGCTCTGCGCGGCGGCATTCTGGCGCCCCTGCTGCTCGGCAAAGAGCTCGGCGACCCCGGTTTGACGGCGACGGGCATCGGCATGACCGAATCCGTAGCGCAGCATACCTATGGCGAAAAGGAACCTCTGCCGGAGTCTCTCCGCGGTGCCTATGGAAGGCCAGCGCCCGGAATAGAACAGATGATCGTCGATGTGGATACCGGCCTTGCGGTGCCGGATGGGCAGGAAGGCGAGCTTTGCATCAGGGGGTACTCGGTGATGCAGGGCTACTACAAGAAAGAGCGTGAGGAGACGTTTCGAGCAGACGGATTTTTCGCCACTGGCGACCTCGGCGTCATCAGGGACGGTTTCTATTTCTTTACCGGTCGCAGGGGTGACATGGTGAAGACCGGCGGCGCGAATGTCAGCCCAGCGGAAGTGCGCAATGCCATGCTCGGCATTGAGGGTGTGCAGGAGTGTTTCATCTCCGGTTTGCCCGATCCAGACAAGGGGGAGGTTGTCGCGGCGGCGGTGGTTGTCGACCCGCAAGCAGATTTGACTGCGGAGACAGTGCGTTAATAGC
>JAPOYQ010000495.1:0-364 GCA_026706505.1 Gemmatimonadota bacterium | reverse complement strand
AGGCGGTGCTCTCCAGTTTCAAGGTGCCGCAGGTCTTGAAACTAATGTATCCGAGCGACATACCCATGTTACCGACCGATAAAGTGGATCGGCGGGCGATCATTGGCCTGCTCCAGCAACAGGCTGGCTAGAACGAATGGCCGCAAATGCGGCAGGAGGTGCAAATTGGCGAAGCAAAGAAAACGTATCGCTTTGAGTGAGGACGAAGTCTGGGCGTTCGTTGCCGAACAACGAGACATGCACGTGGCGACCATCAACAAGGACGGCACGCCGCATCTGACCACGAACTGGTTTGCGATGCCTCGGGAACGGCAGATCGCCTTCAACTCCTATGAGGGTTCCCAGAAGGTCGTCAATCTGCGGC
>JAPOYQ010000927.1 GCA_026706505.1 Gemmatimonadota bacterium | reverse complement strand
CGAGCTGCGGCTGTACACATAGCCCCGATCGTCGGAATCGCAGGCCACGGCTGGAACCCCGCCAAAGCGCCAGCCCTCCGGCAACTCGAACCAATCCTGCTGCACTTCATAGGTGAATGCTCCGCTGCCTACTAAGGTCATGGGATTCTCCTCTTTGCGATAGTATACGTACTTTTGCGTCGATAATTCATATTCCCCGCAACTTTTCTATTTCATCGGCGGGCAAAAGCTGCGCTCCGGCAGCGGCGTTGGCGCGGGCTTGGGCCGCTGACTTGGCACCGGGGATGGCTACTGGCGCGGCTGGATGGGAAATGACGTACTGGAGGGCTTTTTCCACCATGCCCTCGCCGGGTTCGACGACTTCGGCGAGGCGCTCGACTTGTGCCAACTGGGCCTCGAATTTGGCGCGCTGTGGCTCGCCGGCGTTGAGGGGTTGCCGTACTTCGTCGGTAAAAACCGACTCTTTTGTGTAGCGTCCGGACAAAAGCCCCTTGGCCAGCGGCCCCCGCACCAGCACGGCAATGCCGTGCTCTTGGCAATAGGGCAAAAGCTCGGTTTCGGCCTGGAGGTTGACCAGCGAATAGTCTATCTCCACCACCGAGCAGTCGCCTTGGGCGTTGAAGCGCTGGAGCACTTCTAGGCTATCGGTCGAAATGCCAAAGGCCCGCAGCCGTCCTTCCTCGACGAGCGCGGCAAAGGCATCCAAGTAGATCGACGGATCCTCGATGTTGCCGTCGTGGCACAGCAGCACGTCGTGCCAGTCCGTGCGCAGCCGGTGCAGGGAAGCGTGGGCGCACAGGCGGATCATATCGACCGTGGTTTTGGGCACGCCTTGGCCGGTGCGCGCTCCCCAATTGCCGATTTTGCTGACTACAAAAACTTGGTGCCGGATGCCAGCCAAGGCGCGTCCCAACCGCTCCTCAGACAGCCCGTTGGGCGTGCCGTAGGACTCGGCCGCGTCGAAGAGGTTGACGCCGCAGTCAAAAGCCGTGCGCACAGTGTCCCAAGCGGTGGCCTCGTCGATAGGCCCCCATTGGTTGCCAATGTTCCAAGTTCCCAAACCGATGGCCGAGACTTGCCAGCCCGTCCGGCCAAATGCTCTGTACAACATGTGTTGTCTCCTTTCTGCGTTTCAAGGTAAGAGACTGCCTGCGCCGGTCAAGCGGTGTGCGTTGCCGGGGAGCACGGAGGTTCCTACCTTAAAGTCATTTGGAGGATGCTATGGAATACTTTGGCAAAGGGTTGTACCTAATTTTCTTTGCGCTAGTTTTCTGGTTCGTCCACCGGGCTCACGGTCGCGGCCTCGGCCGCCTCGTCGAGGACAATCACCGGACACACAAGCGGGTTCACCGCACGCTAGAGGAGCACCCGAAGGGCGGCACGTGGCGGCAATACAAAAAGTGGATGGAGGACGCAGCATGAGTTTGGAAACTACTACCTTGGGCGCGGGTTGCTTCTGGTGCGTCGAAGCCGTGTACCAAGACTTGCGGGGAGTTGCCAGCGCGATCTCCGGCTATATGGGCGGCGCGTTGGAGAATCCTACGTACGAGGCCGTTTGCAGCGGCCAGACCGGCCACGCCGAGGTCGTACAACTGCAATTTGATCCCGAGGTCATTAGCTTTGATGACGTGCTCTATATCTTCTGGCGCACGCACGATCCCACCACGCTCAATCGCCAGGGTGCGGATCACGGCACCCAGTACCGCTCGGTGATTTTCTACCACAGCCCCGAGCAGCAAGCAGCGGCTGTCGCCTCCAAAGCCACTGCGGACGCGAGCGACCTGTGGGCCGATCCGATTGTGACCGAGATCGCGCCCGCTAGCGCCTTTTGGCCGGCCGAGGATTATCACCAGAACTACTACCGGCTCAATCCCAACCAGCCCTACTGCGCGATAGTCATCGATCCCAAGATGCAGGCGTTCCGCCAGAAGTTTGCCGACCGCCTCCAGCCGACTGCCTAGGCGTCGTGTCCACTGCCATTGGTCGGCTGCACGCCGCGGATTTTGAAGAGGCTCTCGACGTCCTCAACCTCGCCTTTGGCAAAGCGCCGCCCCGGGATTTTGAGGCCATTTTGCCGGCTTTGTACCGGCGCGGGGAAGAAGAGATGAGTTGGAATTTTGCCCTGCGCAAGAACGGTCGCATCCGCGCCATCGTCGGGTTGTTTCCTCTCGATTGCCGATGGGGAGGCGAGACCCTGCGCGTGGCTGGCATCGGCGGAGTCTCCTGCCATCCGCATGCCCGTGGTCGGGGCTACATGCAGCAGCTCATGGCTCACTGCGTCGAAGTCGCACCCGCCGAAGGTTTTCACTTGTCTTGGCTGGGGGGGCAGCGCCAGCGCTACGGCTATTCTGGCTACGAGAAGTGCGGCGTGTACTACCGACTGACGCTGAGCCAAACCAATGTGCGCCACGCCTTCGGGACCGCTGATTTTGGGATTGACTTTCGCCCGCTTGAGCGCGAGGATCGCACGCACCTGCAAGGCGTGATCGGCCTGCACGACGCCCAGCCGTTTCGTGGGGTGCGCGCTCCGCACCGCTTCTACAATCTGCTCCTGAGCTGGGGGCACCGACCCTACGTGGCTCGCTCGCGCGATGGCCGCATGATCGGCTACCTCGTGGCACAGGCCGACCGGACGTGCGTCACTGAACTGTTGGCTGTCAATGAAGGTGAGCCGGAACTGGACATAGCCGCTGCTTGGGTGCAGCGCTACGGGAATACTTCTTTCGAGTTACCGCCTTGGAGCCGCCTCTTGCCCAAGCTGGCCCAGCTCAGTGAAGGTGTGAGCGCATCGAGTTCGGGCAACTGGCAGATTTTCGATTGGGCGGCGACGCTCGACGCCTTGCTCAAGACGCGCGCCGCGCTGGTGCCCCTGATGGACGGCGCGGTCGTCGTGGAGATTGCGGGCTACGGTCAGGTTGCGCTGGAGGTGCGGGGTGACGACGCGCAGTGCGTTCGCACCGAGGCTGCTCCCGCGCTGCAAATGGACACCTTCACGGCTATGCGTCTGCTCTGCGGCCCCCTGCCGCCCTCGCTTGTATTGTCCCTGCCTGCTGCGGCTGCCCCACTCGAACAGTGGTGTCCGCTGCCGCTTTTTTGGGGCCGCCAAGACGGAGTCTAATCCTGTAATATCCGCTCGGCGATAGCTCGAGAAAGCGCGTCCGTTCCACGCCACTGGACACATGGGCAAATCTCGGTTTGTTAAAGATGCTAGCCGCTAAATGTCTTAAACGCCAGCCCTGCAATCGCTAAGATCGTCGTGATCTGTAGCGGTATCACCCAGCGGTAGAGCCGGTCAATTTTGCCGTCAAGGGCCTCGCAAGTCGCGTCGATTTTGGCGTCATTGGCGTCGAGCTTGGTTTCGATACGGCCTAGGCGGACGTCGATTTGCTCGACAATGGGTCGCTCCGGCGGCAGTGGCTCACTCATGGGACTACCTCCCGATTTGGGGCAAACCCGTCGTTTTCAAGTAAACTTAGGTATGCCGACCATAAAGCCCAGCCATTGAGGAACCCTCGCGATGAAGATGGGATCGGGCCTCGGGTAAAGAGTAATGCCACGGGCCACGCAGCCATGAGATGCTTCGTGGCCCGTGGCTGTGGTGGCCGGTGTCTGCGTTAGGCTCCCTCAGTCAACACCTATAACATAGATCTCCCAATTGCCGTCGCGGAAGGCCTCGAAGGCGATACGGCTACCATCGGGCGACCAAGCAGGATTCCTGTCTTCGGTATCGTGGAAAGTGAGGCGGGTTAGGTTTTCTCCACCCACACCTATCACATATATCTCATTATTGCCGTCGCGATCAGAGTAAAAGGCGAGGCGGCGACCGTCGGGCGACCAAGTGGGGCCGTAGTCGTCGCCGGGGTCGTTGGTTAGGCGGGTTAGGTTTTCTCCGTCGGCATCTATCACGTAAATATCAGAATCGTCCGTATTGTCGTCCTTCCCTCTAGTGGACATGAAGGCGAGGCGGCGACCATCGGGCGACCAAGTGGGCAAAAAGCCTCCTAGGTAAGGATCGTCAGATGTGAGGAGACTTCCTGCGACATAAATCCGATCATAGCCACCGACTATCCAGCCTCTTGTGGAAGAGTAAGCGATAGCACCGTTGTTCGACCAATCAGGACCCCAGCCGACGTTGGTGTAGCGGGTTAGGTTTTCTCCGTTGGCATCCATCACATAAATTCCCCAGCCGCTACGGTCAGATTCGAAGGCGATCTGGCGACCGTCGGGCGACCAAGTGAGGTAGCCGCCGTCGAAGCCGCGTTTGTTGGTGAGGCGGGTTAGGTTTTCTCCGTTGGCATCCATCACATAGATCTCCGAATTGCCGTCGCGGTCAGAGACGAAGGCGATACGGCGACCGTCGGGCGACCAATTCGGATCACTGTCTTTGCGGAAGTGATTGCTGAGGTTGATGGGGGCAGACGGATCAAGCGAAGACGAATCGGACTGATCGAGAATGTGATTAACCAGCAGGTAGGCGTCGATAAGCTCGACCCGACCGTCGTTGTTCATATCGCCGAGATGAATGTTCGGAATGTTGATAGACGCATCAAGGGTGTGCATCATCACTAGCAGCACGTCGGCCAGATCAACGCGACCGTCGTTGTTCACGTCCCCCAAAATCTCGTCTGCCGTCACCTTGCCGCGCGGCGCACTTTCAGCCGCTTCTACCACAATCTCTACCGGCCCTACACCCGTCTCCACCCGAAATTCCGCATCGGCGTATGCGACCAACCCCGCTCCCGCTATCGCCAACCCATAGACCGGCGCTTCGTCTGCATCCGCCGATAGCTGGCGTTCCGGCACAGCCCCTACACTCGCCACGCCCGCCTGCCCATCCACCAACACCATTCGCCGCGACTGCACCTGCCCCTCGCTGCTCAACCGATAGATATAGACCCCGGCACCCACCGCCTGCCCAGCCGCATCCGTCGCATCCCACCACGCCGTGTGCGAACCTGCTGGCTGCATCCCATCCACCAACGTTGCCAGCCGTTGCCCCAAGACATTGAAAACTTCCAACCGCACGTGAGCAGCCGACGCCAGTTGATACGGAATGACAGTAGTAGGATTAAACGGGTTGGGATAGTTCTGCCCTAAAGTGAATTGCTGCGGCAGGACACTACCCGGTCGCGCCGAGATCGACAAGGCGAAATACCCGGCCGCATCGGTCGTCGCGTATGCTATGACACCCGGCCGCAGGTCGGCGACATCGAACAACGCCACCAAGGCATTCGCCACCGGTTCGCCCGAGCGCAGCCGCACCTGCCCTTCCAACAGCGACTGCTCGGCCGCTAATGGCCAAGCGACAGCAAAAAACATCCAACACGTGATCCATCTGAGAGACCCCACAGCATTTTCTCCTGAATACAAGGTTAAAGGGATATGTTAACGTGAGTTCGGGTTAAGCGGCCTTCTAACTGAAGCGTGCATCTGCTTAGTAGCACACGTAATGGATACGTTTGCAACACATAATACGGCCATTCTTTGTTGTCAATCAAAAATGTCAATTTTGAGTTTGGGATCAACTAGAGATCAAAGCGCACTCAGTTTGATCCCGAAAAACTGGCCTGTCAAGCTTTTGCCCCTCTGCTCATCCCGGACTCACGTTATGTTAGAGCCAAAGCACAATATCGGTCTTGCCCGCACGCGCCGCCATAACGTGTTTGCCGAAGGCGGGCGCTTCTATCCGCACCGGGCCGCGACCGGCGAGATTCATAGCTCAGAGTCCTCGCCGCCATACATTTGGATGAAGCCAAGCTAAGGCGTCAATACCCGCTCAGTGAATAGTTCGAGAAAGCGCGCTTGTTCCACGTTCATCGCGCACGCTACGGGCCGCCCCAGCCGCTCTTGGTCGCTCGCCA
>JAPOYQ010000747.1 GCA_026706505.1 Gemmatimonadota bacterium | reverse complement strand
CAGCGGCGCTTGCCGTCTTGCGGGTCGAGGCAGACCAGCACCCCATCGTCGAGGCCATAGACAAAACCATCGCGATAGACCATGTTGGCAAATTTGGCCTTGAGCCGGGGGCTTTTCCAGACGATATCGCTCGTCAAGCCACCGTCGGGCGCAGCGTTCACTTGATACAGCTTGGCGCCAATGCCGTAGCCAGTGGAGACCAGAACCCGGTCTCCAGGCAAGGGCAGGGGGTTGGCAACGCATTCGACCTGATCCCAGGGCTGGCGCCAGAGGGGAACTCCGCTCTGCGGATCGTGCGCGACGACGCTGTAGCTGTTGAAAATCAGGATCTGCTCGCGTCCAGCCAAAGTAACCAGACGCGGCGAGCTGAAGCCGGCCTTGTCCGTGCCTCCGCCCCAGACAAACGCGCCGGTTTGGCGGTGATAGGCCACTAGCGAGCGCTCATCCGGGCCTCCGGCACTGACCACGACCAAGCTGTCGAGGACCAACGGCGAACAGCTAATGCCCCACATATGGGCCTTCGCCTGGTTGCCGGTGATAATGTCCCGCGACCAAACCAACTTCCCACTGTCCAGATCTAAGCAATTGAGGATGCCAGTAGCACCCAGCGTGAAAACCCGGTCTCCAGCAATGGTGGGCGTAGCGCGCGGGCCGACGCCAGCTATGGCGGTTTCGTAGCGGGTCGAATCGGCGTGTTGCCAGAGCTTGCGGCCCGTGGCCAAGTCGTAGCAGACGACCTGCTCCTCGGATCCGTGTTGCTCCTGAGTTACGGCCCGGCCACCCACAATGGCAAAGGAGGACCACGCTGCGCCGACAGGGCGACGCCAGACTTCGCGCGGCGGGTGCTTGGTCCAGTCGCGCTCGAGGTGAACGCCGCGCAGGCGGTTGTTGCGCTCGGGGCCGAGAAATTGCGGCCAATCGCGGGCGTCGAGCGCGGTTGCGTCCCCTCCTTCAACCGCGGTGGCTTCGTCCTCAGTACTCCAACGCCATTCGAGGACCGGTACGAAGTCGCCGCTCATACCCTTAATGCGAAAAAGTCCAACTCCAAGCGCAATGGCGAAGACGATGCCACCGAAATAGCGCAGGCGCCGTCCCCAAGCTAGCCGCGATGCAAAGAGCAACCAGAGCAACGCGAAGAAAGTGGCGAGCATGACGATGGCCATAGTGCTCATCATCTGTCGCTGTCGATGAGGGGCTTCGGGCAACCATATCCACAGAAGCGCCAAGACGACAACGCCGCCGAGCAGATAGAGGGGCCATAGACGAGGACCAGTCGAAGACATAGGCACTATACGCCGCCGGTGACGGTCTCCAAGCGGACCCTATCGCCGCTGGTGACCGAGCGGGCAATGGCGGCCATGGCCCGCATCGTTTGAGTTCCATCCTCCACATCGGCCCCCATCTGGGGAGCGCCGTGCAGGACGACGTCGGCAAAACCTTCGAGTTGCAGCCGGTAGAAATGCGCGTCAGCCCCTAGCGGCCGGCGATACTGGCCATCGCGCGTGGAGAAGCACTCGACATCGCTGGATTTCAAAAACCACGGCAAGTACGTTTTGCCGACGACGCAGCCGTGCTCTCCGTAGATGTGAAAGCCTTCGTGGTAGTCCATGCGCACGGCGACCGTCAGATCAAGATGTCCCTGTCCACCGCTGGCGAACTCCACTTC
Source organism: Gemmatimonadota bacterium (assembly GCA_026706505.1). The sequence continues at coordinate 4,199 of JAPOYQ010000747.1, read as the reverse complement.
GACAAACCAAGAATACGCCCCGAACATCTCCTTGCACCGCCCGCGCACGGCCGCGAGCGGGCCACCCAAAAAGCGGGCTAGGTCAATGAGATGCGAGCCGTGGGTCAACATGAAGTAGCGCCGCTTGTCGCCCTTGGGATCGCCCGCTGGCTTGCGCGCCTGCTCGCTGCGCAGCGGCAGAGGCTGAAGGTTGTCGGTCATAGTATAGCGGTAGGTCGAATCGCAATACCAAGCCTTCAGGGACAACAGCGACCCCATCTCCTCGCGGATGAACTGTCGGGCAAAAGCAATGCCGGGATCAAAGCGCTTCATGTGGCCGACCTGGAGCGTACAGCCCGAGTCAGCGACAGCCCGGCACAAATCCTCGCACTCCTCCACGCTCGTTCCCAGCGGCTTTTCCACAAAGACGTGTTTGCCTGCCGCCAGCGCCTGCAAGCTGAGCGGGACGTGGAACTGATCAGCCGTGGCGATTATGACCGCCTCCACCTGCGAATCCGCGAGCATGTCGGCAAAATCGGCGTAGGTCTTCTCCGGCTGGTGAACGGCAGCCATGCGCTCGACTAAGTCTGGCGCTTGGTCGCAGAGCGCGTACAGGCGCGTATTGCGAGCCTTGATGCACGACTCAAAGTGGGCGAATTGGGAAATAGGGCCGCAGCCCAACACGCCGATGGACAGGACCTGACTGTCTTTGTTCACGCGCTGGGCAAAATGGCGTACGCTTCAATCTCGACGACCAGATGCGGCTTGAGCAGCGCGGCTATCACGATCAAGGTCGAGGCCGGCAAAATCGCGCCAAACACCTCGCGGTGAGCGCGGGTGACGCCATCAGCATGGTCCACATCCGTGATGTACACGACCGTCCGCACCACATCTTCAAGACTGGCACCAGTCTCCTCAAGCGCCTTGGCGATGATCCCCAATGCGCCCTTGGCCTGCTCGTAGGCATCGCCCTGGTCATGCGGCGGCTGGGCGCAGGTGCCAGCGACGTGGACGTGACGATCTACGCGCACGGCGCGCGAATAACCGAACTCCGCGCCAAACGCGCTGCTGGTCGGTATGTTTTTGCGTTTCATGAGTCCTCCATGGTTTCCTCTACCTCCGCCCACTCCTCCAAGAGAGCCGCCAATTCGCGCTCGACATCCGCGTGTTCGCATTCGAGGGCCTTGATCTGGTCGGGCGGGGTCTTTGCGTAATACGCTGGCTCGCAGCGCAAGGCGTCGATTTCCGCCAGCCGGGCTTCTGCTTTCTCTATGCGCACCATGCGCTTTTCTTGCTGAGCCGCAGTACGGCGCTGCTTGTTTTTTCCCTTGCGGTTGGAGCGCGGGGCTGGCGATGAATTAGTCTCCTCTTTTTTCTTCTTCGCCTGCCTAGCCTTGAGAATGACTTGATCGGCGTCGAGGTGGTCGTCGCCGCAGAAGTGGACGTACTCCTCGTACGTGCCGCGAAAGTCGAGGATCTCTTCAGGTTTGATCTCGACAATGCGCGTGGCTAGCTGGCTGATGAACCAGCGATCGTGCGAGACGATGAGCAGCGTGCCCGGATAGTTCTTAAGCGCCTCGACTAATGCCTCGATCGATTCGAGGTCGAGGTGGTTGGTCGGCTCGTCTAAGACCAGCACATTGGGTTGGGCAATGGCCATCCGGCAGAAGACGAGTCGCGCCGCCTCGCCACCCGAAAGCGCACCCAAGCGCTTCTTGCCGTCGTCGCCGGTAAAAAGCATCCGCCCCATCTGACTGCGCACGAAGCCGAGTCCCTGGTCCTGACAGCACTCCCACACCCAATCCTCAGCCGTTTGGTTGGCAGGGCTGACCTGTTCGCGGTGGTCTTGGGCAAAGTAACCGGGATGAGCTTCGTACCCCCACTCGACTTCTCCGGCATCGGCGGCCAACTCGCCCATCGCGATCTTGAGCAACGTTGACTTGCCAATACCATTCGGCCCCATAATCGCCACGCGGTCCCCTTTCTGCACGAGCAGATCAACCCCGTGCAGTACTTCGTTGTCGCCGAAGGCCTTTTTGACGCCTTTGAGCGCCAGCACGTCGCGCCCGCTAGCGCGCCGCTGCTCAAAGCGAAAAACCGGATAGCGGCGCGAACTGCGCGGCAACTCGACCATCTCCTCTTCCCGCTTCTCAATCAGCCGCAGCTTGCTCTGGGCTTGGCGGGCCTTGGTCGCCTTGGCGCGGAAGCGATCCACGAACTGCTGGTGATGGGCGATTTCGCGTTCGCGGTTGGCAATTTCCTTTTCCCGCCGCGTGCGCTCGGCCTGCTTGGCTGCTAGGAAGGCCGTGTAGTCGCCCCGATAGAGCTGGACCGTCTCGTAGTCAATGTCGAGGATAGAGGTGCTAATGTTGTCGAGGAAGCGGTGGTCGTGCGAGATGATCACCACCGGCCCGGCAAAGTCGCACAGGAAGGTCTCTAACCAGCGGATCGAGAGGATGTCGAGGTGATTGGTCGGCTCGTCGAGCAGCAGCACATCCGGGGCACTGGCCAACACCTGCGCGAGCAAGACCCGCAGCTTGAAGCCGCCGGACAGCGTTGAGAGCGGATCGTCGTGGATGTGGGCCGGCAGTCCGAGGCCCTCCAAAATCGTGCCGGCACGGGCTTGGGCTGTGTACCCATCGCAGTGGAGAAAAGTCTCTTCGAGCTGGGCGAACTTGTCAGCGTCGAATTCCTTGGCGGACGCGGCGAGGAGCCGCTCCTTGGCAACCGTCACCTCCCACAACTCGGCATTGCCCATCAGCGCGACATTGAGAATCGACTCGTCTTCGTAGAGGAACTGATCCTGTTGCAAGACCCCCAAGCGCAGGCGCTGCGGCACCACAATCGCGCCTTCGCTGGCTTCGATGTCGCCAGACAGCATGTTGAGGAGCGTAGTTTTGCCGGAACCATTGGCCCCCACCAAGCCGTAGCGCTCGCCGGCGTTGAGTTGGAGCGAGACCTTGGTGAAGAGCGTCTGCTCGCCGTAGAACTTGCCGACATTGGATAGCGTAATCATGAGCAATAATTACGGAAAATTAGCGATTATGGGCTACTCTGCTGCCCGCTAATTTGCCATCTTCTCAGCCTACCTTTCTCCAAAGGAGCCACCCCATGAACGCAGACGACAGATACCTCTTTGACCTGACGGGCTATTTGGTCCTCAAAGATGTGCTAACCGCCGAGGAGGTAGCCCAGCTCAACGCCGGCATCGACCGCCACCGCGACCTTATGAGCGAGATTGACCGCCCGCTGTCCGGCGACTCGAAAACGATGCAAGGCACCTCGCGGCGCAAGGACTTAGGCGGTATGCTCGCTTGGGATCAACCCTGGTGCGAGCCGTTCCGCAAGTTGCTGGTACACCCTCGTATCAAGCCCTATCTCGAAGAAATCTTGGGGCGGGGATATCGCCTCGACCACGGACCGGGGCTGATCGCCATGGATAAAGGCTGCGAGGGCGGGCTTTTGCACGGCGGCGGGGTAGAGCGCAGGGATATATCGGAAGTGTACTTCTTTAAAAACGACCGCATCTTCACCGGGCTGACCGTGGTCGAGTATCTACTGGCCGACGAGGGGCCGGGCGATGGGGGCGTAGCAGTGATACCGGGTAGCCACAAGGCCAACTTAGCCTGTCCGAAGAGCATGATTAAGTGGGAAAAGCACCAAGAGCACGTGCTCGAAGTAAACGGCAAGGCCGGCGACGCAGTGATCTTCACCGAGACCTTGACGCACGGCACGCTGCCGTGGACAGCCGCGCACGAGCGGCGGGCGCTGCTGTACAAATTCAGCCCAGGCACCCTGTCCTATGGCTCGGGCGCGCACCAGACGGCGTATTCCGAGTACATCGAGGACATGACCGAAGAGGAGCGGGCCGTGATGGAAGCGCCGCACATTAGGCGGTAAATCGACACAGACAATCCTGAAAAGGAGTTTTGCGATGACTAACAACGTCAATGCAGATGCCGTCCCGAAATATCCTGATCTACTAAACCCGACGCTTATTGCGCTCCACGCACTTGGGGGTAGCGCTTCCATTAGAGAAATCGTCAATCAAGTAATTGAAGACATGGGCCTGTCCGCTGCTATTATCCAAATCCCCCACGGGCAAACAAGTAGGACGGAATTAGAATACCAATTAGCATGGGCGAGAACCTATCTCAAAAATTACGGTTTGATTGAAAGTTCTGAGAGAGGCGTGTGGTCTCTTACTGCTAAAGGACAGG
>JAPOYQ010000799.1 GCA_026706505.1 Gemmatimonadota bacterium | reverse complement strand
GGAGTGCTTTGTCGGACACCCACCATGCCTCGGTCTGGGCGAGTTATAGCGGTAACGAGGTGCTGCGGTGCATGGTTCCCGTCAATCGGGGGAGTACGCCAATCAGGATCGAATCGAGAGTCGATCATATCGGCTTTGCGTTATACCGCGATTCAGATGGACAGTGCGTGGATCTGATGGAGGTGTTCTTGTTGATGGAAATCAACATTGGTTTGCGTGTCAGTACCGGTCCAACGATGAACTTCACGAATGAGCAGGGCCGGTCGATACACAAGGTTTCGCTGCCGGGAATCAGGTCGCAGGTGACGGTGCAGGGCGACATCGAGAAAGGCAGGATGGATCGAGCGGTTCGCCAGAGGTGGTTGGGGAACCGCGCGTACGTGCGAGAGACCAAGGCGCGTGCGGAAAGGAACGTGGTGCGTTTCGGTCCGGATGAGGTCGATGGGGCCATTGATTTTGTCATTGGCATGCTGGCCTCGAGCGCTGATCGCGAAGCGCCGATCTATTTTGCGGACCCGTATTTTATGAACAGGTTAAAGGGGCAGCGCGGTGTGCGGCTGTACCTGGATATGTTCACGTCGACCAGCCATGGATCGCTGAGGATCCTTTGCGGGGAACGGCTGACGGACGCAGCCAAGGCATGGTGGTTGGGTCTACCAGGGCAAATCAGGAAGCACATAAGGGTCCGCTCGTTTCTGAAGCAGGGAACGGAAAAGCCCGGATTTCATGACCGCTATTTGATAACGTCGGAGCGCGAATTGATCATTACAAATTCAATCAGCGGATGGGCTAAGGAAGGCGTCACTTTTGCCAGCGTCGACTACGGCGTTTATCGCGCAGAAGCGGAGTATCTGTGGTCGATGAAGCTTGATTCGGCGAAGACGCCACTCTTCGCTCGAGCGTTGGGCTGATGGACGCGAGCGTTCGCATGCCCGATTCGTTGCCCGAGCGCGTACGGGCGATTGTATGGAGCATTTTTGGTCGCGGAGCATCTCCGTACAAGCGCATCAGCGCGTTCGAGTTGATCAAACCCGTCATGGGCAAATCACTTGGACCTGGTGATCACGCCGAGATCATAGGCGAGGTGGAAGACTGGTTTGAGCATCATGGAGCGCATAGCTGGTTGCGGTCCGAACTGAGAGAGCCGGTGGCCCGCTCGATTCTGGAGGGGGTCAGAAGAGAAGACTCGAATACTGCCGTCTGGGCTGTGGGCTCAATCGAGCCGGAGCTGGCTCTCCAGTTGATCGATGAACTGTGGTCGAAAGAAGAGATTGATTCGTTCGTATCGCTGGCGGTTGATGTGCTCGAAAAGCTATGCGCTGATGAACGTGTACTGGATGTGGAGCGACTTACAGGGCTGGATCCAAAATCAGTCACCATTGACCTGGAAGAGCTGGTTGGCAAAGGAAGTCTGGAGACGTTTAGGGAGCTGGAGGCACGGGGTGGGGAACTGGTTCATAGAGGTCTGCACTTTGCAGCGGGACACGTGATCGAAGTTCTCGTTTGGCTACGGCCCGGCGAGTTCGAAAGGGTTGTCAGCAGGTTGAATCACCCGGTGGTGCAGGCTCGAGCGGCCGAACACATGATCGCGGCTGCGCTTGCCAGCAACCATAGGGTGACGCTGAACTGGATCAGCGAGAGTTCGAACGATGCGCTGGTGTCTATCGCAATCCTGTATTCGCTGCTCACGGTGAACGGCTTGGACCGCGATCTCGGAATCAACTGGCAAGTCGACTCGGATCGGAGTAGTTGGAGCACTGAACTGAGACCTCCGGAGGATGATCTGGACAGGGCGGCCAGCGATCTCCTAGCCGGTTTGGTGCAACGGTTGGGCGAGTTGGACCCTCGTGTCTGCGCGCGTTGGGTCGGAGAGTTGCTCCGAGGGGCACCGTTAGTTCTCAATCGGACTCAAACGGGCAAAACTCCGCGCCGAGTGGAGGAACTGGAAGAGCAGTGCACAAAGCTGCTGTCACGGATCGTGTGCGATTCGTGGTCGGATGAACTATTTCCCGAGCTTTATGCGGGGCTATGTTCGGCGAGAGGTAGCACATGGATACGGCACGTGGCGAAGGTTGCGTGGTCGATTCGTGATGACGATCCGGAGCGGACGAAGTATCTGGCGCAGTGGGTTCTGAATACCAGTTACAAGGCGGTCGGTGAGCAGGTGAATCAGAACCAGGTATTCGTGAATTTGGGTGACTATCAATACCGGGAATGGATTGAGGGATTGGCGGCCTGTCTGGTATTGAGCGTCGACAATGTCGATGTGTCGGGATGGATAACCGAGCGATGCAAGGATCTCAAGCTAAGCGTTTGGGACGCGGAGGCGGACGTCCAGTCGTTCAATACCGCGGACAAGGCCGTGCAGACCTGGTTTCTGGTGGCATTTCATACGATCAAGCCGCTGCAGATCCTGGGACGGGCGCCCGAGGCTGCAGACGTGCGGAGAATGACCGAACGCTTGTGGAATCACAACAGATTCGCGATGCAGTTTGCTCACCGCAGGTCGGAGTCTGCGGATGTGGAGGAATTCGCGGCTCGATACGGAGTGGAGGTTGGAGACGTAGACGATGGGTGGATACTGAAGCAGGCGTCGCGGACCGAGCTTGGTCCCCGTTCACTCTGGGCGTTGGCGGACCAGCTGATGAAGCGCCAATCTCGAGACCGCGATGCGGACAAGAATTACCAAAATGTAGTCATGAGCGAGTTTATGTCTGTCGGGCGCGCGCGATTCAGCAATCCGGGAGACCTTGATCTCGAAATACTGTGCGATTGGGGCAGACTATGGCTCTTGCTGGCAGCAGTCGACGAGGCTGAACAAACGGCCAAGGAGATTATCCATATGACGTCCGAGACCACGAATCGCACGGTCAAGATTCTGGCGCTAAGGCTGCTTACACTCGTTGCCCGCAAGCGAAGGTTGGCACCTACGTTATGGAAATACTTCGATTCCACATATGGTGAGCTTTGGGTCGGCCATACTCCGCCTGAGGAGCGGATGGATCGAGAGCGAATTGACGAGTTATTGAATGAGTCAAACTCAGCGGCCACATAAGGGATAAACTGTTTGCGATTTCCCGGAGCTTTAGCGTGTGGGAAAGGACATGTCGATCTCGGTTATGCTTGGACACCAAGTATGTATGTTTCTGCAGCGACGAACAGGTTTGAGTGTTCGAATTAGCTGGCAAGGAGAGCATTGTTGACCACCGATAAGGGGCATGACTTCAAGGTCACAGGCGTTCTCCGTGCGTCGTTCGAATATCAGGATCTTGTCGCTGTCGACATGTTGATCGACTTTCTCCGGGATCGGCACCTCTACGACTGGGTAAAGGTAGAGGCCGAGGACACCGCGTTTCGATCAATCGACGACGTTGTAACCTGCAAGGATGGTCAGTTCGAGTTGACGCAGGTAAAGTTCACGCCGGATCCCGCAAGTCGGCAACACAGCCTCAATTGGGAATGGCTGACGAAACACAAGCCAAAAGGAACGTCGCTTTTGCAGAAGTGGTCGAAAACAACGTCGCGACACATTCGGGACGGCTCGTTGTCCCGGGCGCTGCTGAAGACTGATCGTAGGCCGGATGATGAGTTCAAGAAGTGTCTGCTAGGTAACAACGTAGTGTATGACCGCTTGAGTTCAGCAACGAAACAAATCGTCGATGGACAGATTGGATCAAGAGCGGCTGCGATTGAGTTCTTCGAATGCTTCGAGTTCGTGCACTCACAGGAACGGCTGGAAACCTTGGAAGAGGATCTGAGGGCGCGACTTTCGTATGAAACCGATAACAAGGGCTGGGCCTATTTTAGGGAATGCGTCAGACGTTGGGGAATTCGAAAAAACCGTCCACAACCGGACGGGAGAATTCGACATCATCATCTTGTGCAGATCTTCGCACCAGAGCGGCCAACACCCCTACCACAGGATTTTATCGTGCCGCACAGCTACAGAGTCCCGGACGAGACGTTCCATCAGGACTTCCTAGAGAAGATTGCGACAAGCGACGGAGTGTCTGTGTTATGGGGTCCGCCAGGACGAGGAAAGAGCACCTATTTGAGTCATTGTGTCGAGCAACTGCGCAAGAGAAAAGACTTGGTGTGCATTCGGCACCACTACTTTCTGAGAATCAGCGACAGAACTGAGGGTAGGTTCAGCTACTTCGCGATCGTCGCGTCGCTCAAGAGGCAGTTGACGGATGCGAGGCTGCCCGCAGGGGACGCAGACGCGGGGCTAAGCGATGCGCTGGCGGTTGCTGCGTCGGAACTGACGCGCAAAGGACACCGCCTCGTAGTCATAGTGGACGGGCTCGACCATGTATGGCGGGAAGCCCAAGATCTGACGCAAATGGAAGAGCTGTTCGGAGGCCTTTTGCCGCTGCCAGAGGGCGTACGACTAGTGGTAGGTACACAAAAGGTGGAGGATCAGTACCTACCGAAGCGGCTATTGACGTCCTTGCCCAAGGGCCAATGGACGGAATTACCGGCGATGTCGACCCAGGCCGTTTGCGATTGGCTGATGTCTCAATGGGACGCAGGGCGGCTACCAATCGAGCAAGTTGGGCATAGGACCGCCGGAGAGTTGATAGAGGAATTGGCTTCGGCGCTCCACAGAATCTCGGCGGGACTGCCTCTACACCTGGTCTATTCGGTCGAAGCGCTATTAAGGGTGGGTGGCCCCATCATGCCCGAATCCGTGGACAAACTTCCGGTATGTCCATCCGGAGAGATCGAGGACTACTACCAGTCGCTTTGGGTACAGTTGAGCTCCGGATCCAGAAGGGTTTTGCATCTGCTCGCCGGATTGCAATTCGGTCCACCGTCCTACGGGCTAGGAAGCTGTCTGTCAGGGGAAGATGACTGGTGGACAGCTCTGGAGGAGGTTGACCACCTGCTGCAACACCGGGAGGCGAGCGTGGTGCCGTTCCACGCGAGTCTCTTCGCGTTTCTGCGTGGTCAAGAGGAACACGCCGAAGTCTTTGGCACGCTCGTGCAAAATGTGACGACTTGGCTTGAGCGTGACGCCCCAAAATATTGGCGTGATGCATGGCTGTGGGTGACGCAGGCACAGCAAGGCGACGCAACGAGGCTCATGGAGGGACCGAGTCGTGAGTGGGCGATCAACTGGCTGGCTTCAGGCTATCCAGTTGACCAAATGATCCATATTTTGAATCTGGCGGAATACGCAGCGCTCGATGCCCAAGACTTTCCCCGGCTAATCCGGCTTCGGACCATCAAGGACAAGGTAGTGAGCGCCCGGGAATATCAATCAAGCGAATGGGGCTCGTTTCTGGAGGCAGCGCTATCGTTTTCTCGGGAAGCGGAGCTCGGCGCAGTGCTCAGAGACAGTATTCCGGAGCTTCGGACCGAGGAACTGATCGGTGTAGTAGTTTCAGGTCCTTCGGAATTACGGCAGCGAATGCTCGAGGAGCTGAACCGACGAAACGCCGCTCCTTCGGCAAGCGACGACGGTAGAAATTGGGACGTATACGCGGATTCGGTCGTGCGTATCGTAGCGAGAGAGGAATCGGAGCAGGCTGAAAGAGTGATCGCCTTCGCAGAGCGGACAGAAGCTATCGGTCTGATCGAGACCTATGCCTGTGAGTCAATGCGAGTGGGCAACTTCGAAAATGTATTTGCCGTCGGCTCTCGGCGGGCAGAATACGGATTGGATCGGCATGTCTTTGCGGCACTCTGTATCGAAGGTCTTGGCCCTGGGGCTAAGACTAAACTGCTAGCGGCTGATCGATCGGCGTTTCAGTGTCTTGCGCTACTGAAGGGAGAGAGGTCCACATGTGTCGTCGCGGAGGAAGACGTCTCGGGACTGTTTTCGGTGGAGGAGGAATCCGGGCTTGTGTTCTCACTTCGCGAGTCTGCGTACGA
>JAPOYQ010000822.1 GCA_026706505.1 Gemmatimonadota bacterium | reverse complement strand
ACCTGTTTGCGCGGATTGATCTTCGGCCGAGGGCACGACGTGGAAGGTGTTGACCAGATCGTACAGATATTGGGCGGCTATGGCACCGGCTGGAGAATCAAGGGCGATTTCAGTGCCATCGTCGCTGAGGAAGCTGCCACCGGCTTGGTAGATGAAGTTGTTCAACCCCCCGCCAAAGCCCGCCCCGCCCGAGCCAAAGGTTTCATAGCGCCGGCCATCGGCGCTCTTTTTGGTGAGGGCCTGACACAAGAGGACGTAGTCCCACCAAGTCCAGTGATTCCACGGCAAGGGTGGCATGGCCAAGCCCCGTGCTTGGCGCTCGCGCTGGACTGCGTCGTAGAGCGAGCGGTTGAGAAAGGTGACGCTGACGGTGACGTTGTTGGGGACGGCGTAGATGCGAAAGCGCTCGTATTCGTCGGCCGAGGCCGACGCACCGGCCACGGGCACGGCGAGGGCGTTGCGCCGATGCAGCCAGAAATCGTCGAGGTTTAGCTTGGCCTCGCGCATGTAGTTGTTTAGTTCGACCATGACGCCCTTGGAAGCATAGAGCGCAAAGGTCGCATAACTATAAATATCGAAGACGTCCGGACCGGAGCCGGCCGCTGCTTGGGTGAGGATCTTTTGCACATCCGCGCTTGGGTCGAGGACGACGCGCACTTTCTTGTCTTCGTAGAGCCGGTTGAAGAGAGCCATTTGTTCGGTGCGCGCCGGGTTGGGGTCAGAGGCCCAGCGGATGACAGTGTACTCGCCGCCCGCAGACGGATCGTCTGGATAGACGGATAAGACCCAGCGGTTAAGGGCGTACCAACCGACCAAGATCAGGGCGAGGACGGCGATAGTCGTAGATAGATCGCGCAAGAAAAACCCCGTTGAGGATGCGAGGCGAAAGGGCCAAGTGTAAAAAAAAACGCAGGATTGTCAATGCGGTAGCCGAGAGCAAATAAATAATTATGATTATAAAATTATTTATTGAAATTACTTGACAGGTATGTGGGCAGACTATAAATTGACCCCTTCGTCTCTCGCCCTATCAACCTTGAACCTTGCCAAAGGAGGTTTCCCTTGAAGAGACTGAGTCTTATTGCCTTGGTCGCGGTGATGGCTGCTTCGGCTGCTTTCGCGCACCAGGCTAACTATTTCATGCCGCAGATTCCCAACCCCGACAACATGGTCGTCGACGGCAACGACGACGACTGGGGCTGGATCGATCCGGCTTTTGCCATCAACCCGGACACCATGTACGAAATTCTCGGTAGTGAGTGGCCCCCGGCCAAAGACGACTGGGACTGCATTCTCTACGTGGCTTGGAGTTCGTCCCCCGACAATTCGCTCTACTACTTTGCTCGGGTTACCGATGACTCGCTGGGCCTCTTCGTCGAGAACCCCCAGGAGTATTGGAAGGACGATTCGCTGGAAATCATCGTCGATGCCGACCACTCGAGCGAGAACTTCAACGAGACCGAAATGACCTCCGGCCAGCAGTACGGTATCCGAGTTCTGCCCGCCGCCGGTCAGAAGGACACTTGGATCTTCAACGTGCCGCAGGAGAGCATCCTGTGGTCCACCGAGCGTCCTTATTTCGTCTATGAGTGGACCCTCGATCCGCCGGACGCCCGTCCGATGGAACAGCCCGCTGGTAGCTCGGTGACCTATACCTACGAGGTCAAGCAGGCTGTGTGGACCTTCCACGACAAGACGGGTCCCGATGGCAGTGCTCGCCACAACTTTGCCTCCGACCAGATCATCGGTCTGACCTTCCAGTTTGACGAGACCGAGAATCCCGAGGTGGGCCGCGAGAAGCAGCCGGGCACGACGCCGGTTAACGGTGCGTTCCAGGACAACTCGAACGGTTCGGACTTCATCACAGTGGAGACTGAAGGCGCTACGGGCGGCACGGGCGTCACCACCACCGACGATACGGCTGTCGAGGCCGATAGTTGGGGTCGGATCAAAGGTTATATGGTCCAATAAAGCGCACTCCTAGCGTCTTTCGCTAAGTCGCACACTGTGCGCAGGTAGATAAAGAGAGGTGGAGGTGACTTCATCTCTCTTTATCTATCGCCTCTGCATCGTTTTCAGGAAGGCATTCTCAATGAGGATACGGAACATCGCAACGAGCGGGCTTTTGTCGGCCCTCTATTTGTTCGCGCTTGTTGGGTGCATCTCGCAGGTGGGGCTGCGGCGCTTTGCAACGTTCCCCGAGCCTGTTCCGCAACAAGACGAGGCCATGACCGTCCTCGACGACGGCGCGATTGTCTATGCCAAGGATCGCTTGGAGATCTCGCTACAGGTGTTGGATGACGGATTCCTCAATCGCCAGTTTGCGGCGGATTCAAGGAAGGGTGCTGAATCGACCAATCCATACACGTATGGCAATTGGAAGCCTTGGGGCCAAGAATGGACTCCAGAGCGCTTTACCGTGGTCTTGCTGAAGGTCAAAAACTACGAGTATCCCAAGGTTTTCATCGACCCCAAGGCGCTCGTGATCACTACGTCGAACAACCGAGTGTACAACGCACTCGACGGCGGACAGCTCGAAGATCACTTCAGCCCGTATCTGCGGGCTTATGCTGGCAACCAGCGACAGCAGTTTGAAGCTACCACCGACCTGCTCAAACGCACCGTCTATCCGCCTGACATGGTCTTTTCCGGTCAAGAGTCAGTCGGGTATATCGTCTTTCCGGTTTTGCACCGAGACGTGAGCAACTTCACCGTCAACGTGCCGGACATGGCCGTGCGCTTCGACTACAAGGGCGATCCGGTGGAGACCATTGATCTAGCATTCAAATTCCAACGCGAAATTTACCACGCGCTTCATCCCCGCGCGGAGACGCAGTAATGAATCGGGGGACGGCCCGCATTGCGGCGCTGTTGTTCACCTTGTGCGCCTGTGCGCAGTGGCTCAGCGCCGACGAATGGGTGCTCGGGGGACAGGGGTTTTCTTGGGGCGATCTCGTCGAGGTTCGCGCCCAGATCGACGATCAAAGTAGCCCTGGCGCGATTCAGATCCGCGGCTTTACGCCCGACGAGAACATCATCACCACGCTCTCTTGGAAATACGGCAAGCCCAACGATTTGGTCAGCGAGGGCAATGCGGCGCTGTGGGACAATACGGCGGCCAGGAATTCCATTTCGCTGTCGATTGTCGATGGCGACGACACCACAAGCACTGCAGACCTCTTCAAAACCGCTGGCGTCGATCAAGACGGGCGCACGTTCTTTTTGGATATAGGCTCGCGCGTGCCGGCCGACAGCTTGGTCTTTTTTCCTCGGCAAGAGGGGACGTACGCTAACGGCAAGCCCTTTAGAGACGACTTTGTCCGCAAGCACCGGATTTCCGTCAGCGATGGACTGACTTATGTGAACGAACAGCCGCTCTTCACCTTGCTGCGCGACGTCCCGGTGAACCCCAACAGCGTGTTCACCATGAAATTTCCCCAGCAGTTCATTCGCTTTATTCAGTTGCGCGTGGGGTCGCGGAGTCCCTTTGAGATTGCCGAATTTGAACTCTATGGCAACGGCTTCGTGCCTCGGGCTACATACCGGAGCCAAGTTATTGACTTAGGTGAGGTCTCCAACTACGGCACCATATCTTGGGCCCAGCGGGCGCTGGAACTGGTGGACGGCGAGTTGATCGAGTTGCCGGATCTGGGGCAGACCTCGGTCGCGGTGCGCATGAAGACGGGCCAGGACGACAGTCCGCTGGTTCACTTCCAAAAGGTTATTGACGACGAAACGCGCGCCGTCAGCCAAGTAGTGGTCTCGGAAGCGGATTACAACAAGCTGCCCTCGGGTGAGAAAGGGGATATCGAGGACGACGCTGATAACTGGAGTCCTTGGTCGTTGCCGCTCGAATCCGGGCAATTGATTCCGCTGCCCAGCCCGCGCCCCTATTTTCAGCTACAGATTATCATGGAGAGCCAATCCGTGACGCAGACGGTGCGCATCGACTCGTTGCGGATTGAGCATTCGCTGCCTCCGGCTGCTGCAGTCGTCGGCGAGATCTCCTTGGCTGACGAGCCCAACCCACCGGCCGACATCGGCGTAATCGACAAAGATGATGCCGTTGTGCTGCCGAGCATCGACGGGGGAGAAGAGGTGCTCTTCGCCTATGACGTGCGAGCCATAATAAACAGCAACCAGAACGGCTTTGATGCTTTGCGCATCGACACGCCGACGCCAGCGCGTTTTGTCGGTTTACAGATGGGCGATCCGCTTGAGCCCGTGGAGCCAGACCGCGTGAGCGCGGGAGACAGAAGCATCGAAGTGATTTTCACCAGCAACAAGATCACCTTTGACAACAATGTGCCACTGCGCGTGCTCTTTGAGGGATCGACCGTGGTATTCGGCACGATTTTCACTGGCACGGTCTGGGATACTCAGTCCGATATTCTCGGTCAGCCCGTGCTAGAAGGCGATGCCAATTACGACGTCAGTACCAACTCGCTGCGCGTGGCCCTGACCCAGAAGTCCGTGGGCGAAATCGTCCGCGCGATAGAGTTTAATCCTTCGGTTTTTACGCCGAATGGGGATGGCATCAATGACCTCATCGCCATCAGGTACACCGTAATTCAGATTTCCGAGCCCAAGCCCATCAAGGTGGCCATTTACGACTTGGCGGGTCGGCTGGTGCGCGTGCTGGCCGATCGCGATCAGCCCGGCGGAATTTACACCGAGATGTGGGACGGACGGAGCGATGCCGACGAGGCCGTGCCTCCAGGTAGTTACGTGGTTTCGCTCTCAGTTGATAGCGGGATCGGCAACTTCAGGCGAGTCGGCGTCGTCGGCGTGGCCTATTGATGGTTGATTGTGGTGCTGATGGTACTGACCGGCAAAAATTCAAAAGGGAGGATTCCAGCGTGAGGTGCATGCTCTACGCAGCAGTTGTCACAGCCGGCGTCGCGCTCCTATGCGATGCAGCTTTTGCTCAACGGATTGGCTTTCTGACCGGACGCGAACCGCGCGGTGTGGATGTCTATGATATGGCGATGACGCCGGCGCAGCGGAAATGGCAGTATCCCCAAAGCCTGTACCACTTTTACCGTTGGACCGGCGAGGAGTACAGCAATTACGCCCGCCAAAACTACGAGCGCTACGTATCTACTGAGCTTGAAGGCTTTCGCACCTACGACCTCTACGGAAACTATATCACTCGTGGTTTTGAAGTGTACAACTGGTCCATGGACAGTCCAGTGACTTCGGGCAGCACAGTGCGTAAGGGCCCTAAGTACAGTAGATGGTTTCAAAGCTTGATCGTCTCGTCGATGTCCAAGGGACAGTTTTATTCCGCACTGACCATTGGCGAGGCTCGGCGCACCACCCTGACGCCGCTGACTTTTTCCAAGCCGGCCTTCAACGGGGTGCAGTGGGACTTTGCCGCCGATAAGTACCAGATGACACTCCTGGCGTCGCGCCTAGCCTCCCCGGGCTCAGCCGTGCAGTTTGAAAATTCACTCGGCCAGATATTGGGCGATATGACGAATCTCTTCGGCATGCACTCCAAGGTGCAACTCGGGGATTTTTCCAAGTTGGGCTTTACCTATCTGAACATTGCCAACTTCTCCACGGGTCGCAAGCTGGGCGACAACTCGCTCAAAGGCGTGTTGACCGAGGCCCAAAACGGCGGCAATGTCGAGACGATCGTCCTGCGGCTCTCGGACGATTCACCCGAAGACGGCGTAGGCGGTGCTCAGCTTTTTGCCGAGCGCATTATCATCAACGGGGTTGATCACCCCGAAATCGTGCCCTCGCCGCGCGGTGGTGTGCGGCGCGCCGGCGTCATTGAGGCCAATGGTGCTGAGACGTTGGAGCTGACCTACAATATTGCTCGCGACTTCCGCCAACAGCCCGATGACGAAATCACCACGTTTCAGGAGATCAGCG
>JAPOYQ010000911.1 GCA_026706505.1 Gemmatimonadota bacterium | reverse complement strand
GCCTCGTGCGAGAAGAGTGTCGCGTACCGCACGAGGGTTGTATCGTGCTCTAGTCTGCATCGCAGCGGGGTGGAGCCTCGCGATCTCCTCGTGGCTGAGTTCCGAGTTGAAATAGTCGGCGATGCGCGACTTCAACGAAGTGAAATCTACGTCAACAACGAACGCATCACGGTTGGTGTTGACTCCAGAGAACTGGACAGGGAACAGTTCAGGCAGCGCCGGCCATTCAAACCAGTCAGGATCAATTGCTGTGGGTGCGAAGGGCAATCCAAGTTTCAGAGGTGGTTTAAGCAATTCGTACAGCGTGTCCGAATCTGTTTCGGCTGTCTCCGTCAACTCCTCACGCTTGGCTTGCCCCCACAGATGGCGGAAGCCGACTTTGGGAACTGGTGCATGATCAGCCTTGCGCACTAGAGTTGTAATGGCCGTGCCAACCTGAATGCCGACCGGATCGTCCGGTGTCGAAAAGATACTCGGGTCCGGCGAACCGTCCGGCGCGACTTTGCCAGTCTTATACTTGTCGCCGTTCAAGCAGTCAATCCGTATCGCGTCGAATGCCTCCAGATAGCGCTCCCTCATGCCCGCGAACGACCGTCCATCCAGCCATGAATAGTTCGAGATGAAGCAAACCACACCTTGGCCGGTTTTCTCAGTAATGCGCCGCTCAGCCATGCGGAAGAAGCGGATGTAAAGATCGTGTAGCGCCCTAGTATCAGGCAGTTGCACCCGCTTGGAAGACCGATAGGCTTCTAACAGTTCCTGCTCCTCGTCCACCGCCATGCCAGCAAAACCGTTATAGGGCGGATTGCCCAAGATCACCAGAATCGGCGTCTCCTGCTTCACCCGCTCGGCGCGGTCGCGTTCCTCCTCCAGTTCGGGAAACGGCAGCGGCTTGGTCGGTCGCGGCTCCCAGCCAGTCAGCGCATTGGTGAGAAAAACTTGGGCGCGTTCCTGCCCGTCATCAGCCAGCGCCGCGTCGAGCGCCTGCATGGTCAGCCCAACTTGCAAATGGGCGACGACAAAAGGCGCGGGCATAATCTCAAAGCCGAACACGCGCTCTGTCGCCGCCTGCTTGACCCGCGCGCCAGTCAGCGCACCCAAGCCTTGATTTTCCAGATTGGTGGCAATGCGACGCAGCACCTCCGCCAGATACGCCCCAGTGCCGCAGCACGGATCGAGTACATAGACATTTTCCGCAGCCAACCCGTCGGCAATGCCGAGATCGTCCCGCAACGCCTTATCGACGCGAGCGACCATGTAGCGCACCACTTCGGCTGGCGTGTACCAGACGCCCAACTGCTTGCGCAACTCGGGATCAAAGGCTTCGAGGAATGGCTCGTAGAAATAGGTAACAGCTTCGCCCTCGTTGAAGCGGGCAAAGAAAGCGTCGCAGTCCACTCGGTCGAGCGCAGCAGACGTCCAGTCCAGCACTTCGACGAGGCCGAGCGGTTGCAGCCGACCGGGCTGCGATAGCTGTTGGAACAGCGCCTGCATGACGGGTGCTCGCAAATGCCAAACCGCTTCGCGCCAATTAAACGCTCTCGCGGTCGGCGGTGTTTGTCGCGCCCACAGCACCCAAGCGGAAAACACCCCGTAGAACAGCGTCTGCACCAGCGTCGAACGGAAAAACCGCGCCCCTCGTTCGCCCTCAAAGCGGACGCCAAGCGCCTCTTCCAGCGCCGCCCGTACCGCTTCCAACGACGGCGCATCACCCGCCGCCTCGACCCGCGCCAGCGCATCGCGAGCATGAGACGCCAGCAGCCAAGCCAAATCCCTCGGCTCGGCCAGCCGCGCCCGATGCGCCAACGACCGGCACAGATATTCCCCCAAGCCTGCGCCGACCTCGCCAGCAAAAGCACGCGGACTCTCCAACCGTTGTGCGAATTCCTCCGCGCTAGCCACCAGCCGAAACGTTTCGAGCTTAGCCGGTCGCCCCACTGCATCCTCGCCCACCAACACGAAGTCGCGCGTATTAGTCACCAGCACCAGCCGATAGCGCTTCCAATAACGGCTGACCTGATCGCTCGCCGCGGTCAACCAAGCGTCATCGTCAGCCGCCTTCACCTCAACCACGCCGCCTTCGGGCACCTGTCCCTGTTTCGGTTGCCCTTTCTGCACCTGCTTTGCTGCATACAGCCCAAAGTCAGGATGCCCCGCTCCCTGATCAGCCAACTCACCAACGCAAAACACCTTGGGCTTAAGCGTCGCGCCGATAGCGTTTAGCAGGGTCGCCAGCGGCCCATAGCTCGACCGCTCGCCGGTTGCGCCGCCGGAAGCGCGGACTCGTTGCAGATCGGCAAGATAGGTTTCAACCGCTGTTGTCAGCCGGGTCGTCGTTTTGGTCATTAATGCATTATGGCTTTTCGGTGGCTCCGAGTTGCTCAAGTCGCTCAACCCACGCCTTAAAGTGAGGACATTTGGAGCGGATAGTGCGGCCCTCCGCCGATGACGTTCTTCTCCCAGATTTCTCCAAGCGAGTACTCCTCCAGCCATGTTTCGAGCTCTTCGGCATCTGGTCTGGAGAACTCCGTGGCTTCACCATTCCGCTCGACAACCACTATATCCTCAGGCTCAAAGCCGTCGAGAAACGCGCTGGACTGGGTGCTGACGAGAACCTGCGTATGGTGGCTTGCAGCGCGAAGTAGCGAGGCAATCACATTGAGCGCGTAAGGGTGCAATCCGATTTCCGGTTCGTCCACCACTATGAGTATTGGGAGATCTTCTTTGGGCTGCAGTAACAGCGAAATCAGGCAGATGGCCCGCAGCGTACCGTCCGAGAGCTGGTGGGGGCCGAACACGAGATCTGACTTGCGATGTCGCCAGTTGAGAATGAGGTCTTTAGAATCGGTCGGCTCCAGATCAAAATCTTCAAAGAACGGTGCTACCTGCCGAATGGTCCCCACAATCCGGCGATAAGCCATTTCTTTGGAGGACTTGAGTGCATACAGCAAAGCCGCCAGATTCGCTGCATCGGGCATGAGCCAGCGGTTGTCACCGATGTAACAATATTGCCGGACTCTTGAAGTCGGCGATGTGTCGTGGAAGTGATAGACGCGACAGCGATTCAGCAGATACCGGAGCATTTTTGCCGCAGGTTCGTCCTTTTCTGCCTCCTCTCCAATCCGCGTTTCCTGATGGCCCACCCCCAGCGATACGACCTTTGGTCTCGGATAGCCTGTTTGATGAAACGACAGCGTCTCTTCGGCAAAAATCAGCGAATCACCGGCAGCGTGGAACAGTCGCATGCTATAGGTGTCTGTTCCATTTTCTACCTCGAACGCCATCTCCGCTTCCAACTGAGGAGTTATCCTCGGGCCAAAATGCAAATTGGCTGTGGCCCGCCCGGTCGCCCCAATATGTTGCTGAAGCCGCCCGCCCATTAACTCATTTACTAACTTGAAGAAGGCAATGAGATTGCTCTTACCAGCCCCATTGGCACCGATCAAAACATTGAGCGGCCGGAGTTCCAGCGTCATTTCTTTGATAGACCGAAAGCCTCTGATCTTGATATTCTTCAATTTTGGCATATTACTTCCTCACTTTTGCTTACCAATCGTCCCGGCCCCTCCCTACCCCTTAAGCGCCCCCACAGTAATCCCCTTCGTCAGATATTGCTGCAGAAACGCATACACCAGCATCGTCGGGGCCATGATCAGCACCAACCCGGCAAAAGCCATCCCCCAATCGCTGCGATACTGACTGACAATAGTGATGTTGGCCAGCCCCAACGGCAGCGTACGCAACGCCTGCGATCCCTCCCCAGACAGGAACATAAAAGCCATGAAAAACTCGTTCCAAGTCCCCAAGAAAGCGAAGATGCCCACCGTAATAAGCCCCGGCCGCGCCAACGGCAACATAATCGACCAAAACGCCCGAAACTCCCCCGCCCCATCGATCAGCGCCGACTCGTGCAACCCAGAGGGCAAAGACTTGAAAAACCCCGTGAGGATAAAGATGGCAAACGGCATCCCAAAGGCCACGTAGACTATCAGAATACCCAGCCGCGAGTTGAGCAATCCAAAGTCCTTCATCTGAAAAAAGAGCGGCACAATAGACAGTTGCAACGGGATCATCAGCCCGGCCAAGAAGTAGAAAAACATCGGCCGCACCCCAAAGAAGCTAAAGCGCGCCAGCGCATAGGCCGCCATCGCCGCCAGCAACATAGAAACCGCCACCGTCGAGATAGTCAAAAAAACGCTGTTGAAGAAGTAGTCGCCGAAGTGACCCTTAGTCCAAGCGTTGGCAAAGTTGATCCACTGCAAGGCGTCGATCTCGGGCAAGCTGAAAGGATTGAGAAAAATCTCGCGGTCGGTCTTCAGCGAGGTGTAGAGCAGCCACAGCATCGGATAGACCACAACCGTCAGATAGCCGCACAGCACCAAATAGACAAAAGGTTTGGCAAAAGAAAATTTGCGTTCCTCGGCCATGCTCAAAACTCCACAGCTTCGCGCTTCATTGCGCGCAAGGTCGCGGTAGTGCCAAAGAAGACGATCAAAAAGAGCAGCACTGCAATCGCGGTGGCCTCTCCCACCTTGAACTCAGTAAACATGGCCTGCACCATCCGCGTGCCAATCACGTGGTTGTCGGTCGTCGGCCGCTGATTGGTCAGCAGCCAGATCACCTCAAACGCCTTCATCCCGCCGATGATCATAAACACAATCGCTATCGACAGTATCTCCCAAATCAGCGGCACAGTAATCGACCAAAACTGCCGCCAAGCCGAGGCCCCGTCGATATCCGCCGCCTCGTACATGCTCTGCGGAATGCTCTCCATGGCCGCCAAAAACAGCACCATGTTGAACCCAGCCGCGCCCCAAATCGACATAGGTATCAGCGCCCAGTAAAGGTTGTCCTGCGCCAGCCAAGCAAACCCCTCAAACCCCTCCAAGCCCAAGGCCACCAACACCGTATTGATTGGCCCGCCCTGCGGATTGTACAAGTGCATCCACAGCAAAGTCGCCGCGACTCCGCCGAGGATATTGGGAAAAAAGAAGACGATGCGGAAGAGCTTGGCCCCTATGACCTCGCGGCTGATGCACACCGCCAGAAAAAGCGCCAATGGCAGCACGCAGAGCGGGATGACGAACATGATGAAGAGATTGTTCGACAGCGCAATCCAGAACTCATCGCTCTCAAACAGCAACCGCTGGAAGTGCAACAGCCCGACGAAGACCATCTCCGTCAGCCCATCCCAGCGCATCGCGCTCCAGACAAAGGACTTGATGCTAGGCACCACCACAAAGAGCGTGTAGAACGCCGCCGCCGGACCGACGAAGAACACCACCCCAGCCCAGCCCAGGCGCACGGAGCTAGTAGGTCGGGGCGCTTGGCCAGCCTGTCTATCGCGCCACTGCCGCGCCGTCGTGTACAACCAGTAGCCCATCGCCAAGGCCAACAGCCCCAACAGCAGCGCGGGTTTCCACAGGTGGCGAATGGTAATTTGGTCGGGTTGCTGACTGCGATTGCGCACCGCCTCAGCCGCCGACTCCAACTCTTTGGCCCCTTGCTCTGGCGTCATCTGCCCATTGACGATCTTGAAGCGCACGTCGTTGAGGAACTGGTCCATCTCCGGGAAACCCTCGCCAGGAGCAGTGCCATAGCTCGTAGTCGCCTGCTGCGCCAGCATCACCAAGTCCTGCAAATCCTCGCTAGTCCGCCCCTCCATCGCCCCATCGACGGCCACCAAAACATCGCGCATCTCGGCAAAGGTACCCGCCATCTCCTGCGAGGTCATAAAGCGCAAAAAATCCACGCCCAACTCGGGGTGGGCGCTGTTTTTGAAGACAAAGTAATACCCGGCACCAGTATATATGGCACCGGGTTCGCCAGGTCCTCCCTCGACCACTGGCAGATTAAACGCTCCCAAGCGAAAGCCATCGGGGATTTTGCC
>JAPOYQ010000203.1 GCA_026706505.1 Gemmatimonadota bacterium | reverse complement strand
TTTGTAGAGGCGCGATGGCCCAGTGGTCTGGTACAGCGATTAGAACAGGTTCCGGTAAATGAAGTGCTAATCATCGAGGAAAAGGCCGATTCGCAATAAGGTTAGCACCTCAATACGCGACACCAAATTTACATTGCCGCATAGCTCGGCGTTAGGTTTATTGATATTGCAAAGTGCCCCCCGCTGATTGCGCCCAAACAACCTATGCCCATATCTATTCCCGAACATTACTTCGCTCCCAAGTCCGCTCCGCGCGAATCCTCTTCCGGCTTTACGATCAGAGCATTCATTATCGGAGCCGCGCTCGCATTTTTTATTGGTGTGGCGGCTCCGTACGGCAATATGATCATCCGCGGATCGTACATGGCGCTGAATATCAGCACCCCTATCGCCTTCTTCATCTTCTTCGTGCTGGTGGGAGGCGTAAATGTGGCGCTGCGCCTGCTGCGGGTGAACTGGGCACTACAGCCGGCCGAACTGGTGCTCATCTACATCATGATGATCATCGCCGCTACAGTGCCGACAAAGGGTTTTACCGAAGCTTGGCTGCCCAAGATCACGGGGCCTTACTACTACGCTACGCCCGAGAACGATTGGGCCACGCTGGCCCATCCGCACATCAAAGACTGGTTGACGCCCCGCGACCCGGAGATGATCAAGTATTTTTTCGAGGGGCTTCCCGAAGGCATGGGAATCCCCTGGGGAGTTTGGCTCGAACCTCTTTTTCACTGGGGCCTGTTTTTCCTGGTCCTCTGCTTTGTGATGATCTGCATATCGGTCATTCTGCACCGGCAATGGGCCAACCATGAGCGGCTGGTCTATCCCTTGATCCAGGTCCCCTTGGACATGATCAAAGAGGGACCAAAAGGATCTCTGGTGAATCCCTTTTTCAAGAACGCGGTGATGTGGGTGGGGTTTGCCATTCCCTTCTTCATCACCAGCGTAAATGGTTTTCACAACTATTATGAAACCCTCCCCACAATCGAACTAGCCACTACTTTCAGCGCCTGTCGCGAGACCATGTCAATACCCATCCACCTGAGCTTTTCCATGGTTGGTTTTTCGTATCTCATCAGTCTGGACATCGCCTTCGGAATCTGGTTGTTCTACCTGCTGGGTACACTGGAACAGGGGGTATTCAACATCTTGGGGATCGCCAGTACGGAGAAGCTAGATATATTCGCTACGGCTTCGCCCATTATTGCGCATCAGGGCATGGGAGCCTTTATCGTCTTGGTGCTGGCGAGCCTGTGGGGAGCTCGCAGGCATCTGAAGGATGTATTTAACAAGGCTTTCGGGCGGAATTCGACCGTCGATGATTCCCAGGAGTTGCTGTCGTACCGCACCGCGGTGTTCGGCTTGATCGCCGGCTTGGGATTCATGGGGGTCTGGCTGTACAAAGGCGGCCTAGCCGCTTGGCTGATACCTATATTTCTCTTTGCCGTTTTCGTCCTCTTTATCGCACTGACTCGGGTGGTTGCCGAGGCCGGCTTGGCCGCGGTGCGGGCCCCCCTAACACCCGTCTCATTTCTGATCTCTGGAGTCGGTTCATCTGCCATTGGCCCGGCCGGCTTGATCTTCCTAGGACTCAGTTTTTCTTGGGCAGTCAACTTCAGAACCTTTGTGATGGCCTCTGCCGCCAACGGGATGAAGCTGAGCGACGAAGTTGGCGCGGGGCAGCGGAAAAGACCTCTGTTCTGGGCCATGATCCTAGCCGTAGTGGTCAGTCTGGTGGGTTCGACCTGGATCATACTCGCCATGTGCTACAAGTACGGGGGCATCAATCTGGATCAGTGGTTTTTCGTCGGTGGGGCCTCGAGTCCCTTTGATTTCGTGGTTCCGTATTTGACCACGCCTGTCGAGGCCAATCTAAGCGGCTGGTTGTGGACGGGTGTGGGGGGAGGGATGATGAATATATTGATCGTCATCCGACAAAAATTACTCTGGTGGCCGTTTCATCCACTCGGGTTCTTGATCAGTACCACGTGGATGGCGCAGTTCGTCTGGTTCAATGTATTTCTGGCTTGGCTCGTAAAACTCTTGGTCCTGCGCTACGGAGGGGCGCGGTTGTACCAAGCTAGCAAACCGTTTTTCCTAGGTTTGATCCTAGGTCACTTTACTGTTGCGGGAGTATGGCTGATCGTGGATCACTTTACCGGCATGACGGACAATCAACTGATGTGGTTGTAAGCGACGTTGCGGATAGAGCCCGATGTGTCCAACCAGAAGCGGGCAGAAAAACTTGACAGCTCTAATCTAATTTATTATATCGCAACCTGCGAGAGTTGCAAAATCAAAAAAACACATAACTTGTTGACCTTCAGTAGGTTAGGAAAGCGGTAGTTCCCGAAAGGTCAAAATTGCAAAAAGCGTCGGAACTATTGAATATGAAAGTCACTTTTCGGCTTGTGACGAGAGAGAAATCACGGCGGTTATCCGCTCTGGCCGCAGGTCTTTTACTGGCCGGTTTTTGCGCTGCGTGCGGGTACCGGTACTATGCCGGTCCCTTGCAACCCCTTCCCGATGCCCAGCAACACACCGGCATGCAGGTTAGCGATGATGGAACGGTGCTGTTCGTTCAAGAGCGATTTGAAGTCGGAGTTCGTCCCCAAACGGACGCAGAACTGAATCGATTGTACCCTGCGTACTCCAAGGGCGGCGCGGAGTCTATAAATCCCTACACCTACGGCGACTGGAAAGATCCCGAAACCGGCTCGACGCCACAGCGCTTCACGATTTTTCTTTTAAAAGTTAAAAATTACAGCTATCCGAAAGTACAAATTGACCCTTTGAAGGTTACGCTCATCGCTTCAAACGGTCGCGAGTACCCGGCTCTGGATCCGCTCGAATTCGACGAGTACTATCGCCCGTATGCCACTGCTTATTCCGGGAACCTGTACGACCGCTACGAAGAACGCAAAGACCTATTCGCCTCTTCTAGATACGCGTCCGAACCCATATTCAGCGGTCAGGAAGCCCAGGGATTCCTAGTCTTTCCCGCCCTGCATCCAGACGTGCAGGAACTGCGCCTCAAGCTCGAGGATGTGGCGATTCGATTCGATTTTCGCGGCGATCCAATAGAAGTGCTCGAACTCGAGTATCTTTTTTTTCGGGAAATCGGCCGAATTTATCCCGATGGGACGACGAGAATGTCTTCTGGGTAATCGGCTCGTAACGAGAGGACTGATGTGTCAGGCAGCAGACGTTTTTTGCGAGAAAGGAGGTGGTTGGATGAGGTGAGTTTTTCCCGGGCAAGTGTGGACGGGATGATTAATTGTTTTCGATCCTACAGCGGGAATGAATAGGTCCCGCTGGTTTTGCAATTTTGTTTCCATATCGTCATTCCGAATTGAGGAGTCAATTCAATGAAAAAATTAGCAATGCCTTTTATGGCGCTGGCCTTGGTAGCCATGCTGTCGAGCAGTTCTTGGGGCCATAAGCCCGAGGGCGTAGAGTTCTTCGCGCCCCATATTCCGGATGAATTGATCCCGGAGATAGACGGAAATTCCGCTGACTGGACGAACTGGTTCCCGTCAGATTTGGTCATCACCCACGACATGTTGCTATCGCGTGCCGGCAATGACCCGAGGGACATCGCGGACGTCGATGTGAGCATGATGGTCGCTTGGAACGAGACTACTCAGAAACTCTATCTCGGTCTCGAAGCCTTCGACGATTTTATCCACCGCGATTCAGAAAACCAGGTGGATATCTACACGGAAGATGGCTGGACCATCAGCACCGACCCCGATCACAGTGGAGGTTTCTTCCACGCCGGAGATTTGGATCAGAACGTGATGGGCACCCAAGGACAACAGTGGGTAGTCCATCCTCCAGCCCAAGGACCGGCGACTATGTGGGTTTTCAATTTCGGTGAGAACTTCTTTGAGAAGATCGAGACCCGCGAGTGGGACGCGATGTGGTTCGGCCATCCGCCGTGGGGCCATCTCGGCGTAGGTCCCCCCGAGGCCGTGCCGGTTAACGAAGGGGATACCAACGTCACCTTGTTCTATGAGATCGCTTGGTCCCTGTTCGATCATCTGGATTACGGCGGTCCCGACTCCAGTATCCCCCACGTATTCGAAGAAGAGCAGATCATCCACCTGAACATCCACTACCAGGATCACGACGAAAACGGCGATGACTGGGATTCGCAGTGGGGCCTGAACGACGAAACCCACGCCACCCGAGACGGGTCCGCAGCGCCCGACTGGGTGATGGTTAAGGTTCCCATTGAGGTCACCACGAACGTCGAGGGAGAAACTTGGGGGAGGATCAAAGCCTCTTTCCGCTAAGGACCTAGTGCTTTTTAGACTGGTCTTCAGATAGATTGAAGGGATGGGATTTTTCTCATCCCTTCAATCTATACAATGGGAGAACAGCCGTGAAGATCTACGCACTTGCCATTGCGGCGTTGACGAGCATCTGCGCTTTAGTCGCCTGCGAAGAGGTCGATCTTTCTACCGGGCCTTCGGGGTCCACCGGCCGGACTGAACTGGTCAGATTCGACAACAAGTCGAATTTTGATCTCCAGATTACCATTGGCGCGTGCTTTCAGGATTTCGTCTTGGACGCTGGGCGCGAACGGACCATCGAATGCAATCCGGCAGATGGCGCTGTAAGCTTTGACGTCGGCATCGTTCGAACAGACAGAGAAGACGCCAACTGGGCTGGCTCTGTTTCAAAGGGGCAGTCCCTCCTCATCCTCACCAATCCCTGGCACGGCGGCTTCTTCACCGTAGAGGTTGAAGAATAAGCTAAGCGGGCGGATCCTCCGCCAGCGGGAATGCGAATCATGGAGCCGATTGGGCGAAAAGGCCTGCTGGTATCCTCTTGGGTTTTGCTGGCACTGCTCTCTGCCAAAAGCACCTCGGGCGTGGACGTCTTGGTCATCGGCAACGAGCAGAACCCCTGGGAAGCTATGGGTATCATGGAGAGCATTGATACCACCACGGATCCGGGGTGGATTCAGCCCCGGCGCACCGAAGCCACGGAAAATTTGAGCCTTGGCGCCCAAGGAAGAGGGGGAGGTATGTCCACGCCTCAGCCATCTGTGCGCCAAGCTGGCAACCTCAACAACATGATAGACGGGGATGTAAATACGGTTTTCGACGGGAGCAGGGCTCGGCAAGTGGGGGGCAGGATGGATCTGGACCTGGGCTCGATTTTCGGTGGGGTCGAGAGAATTCGCTTCTACCCCAGCCCGACCTTCAGCGACAAGTTCCTGAAAGGATACGAGGTGTACATCAACGACGGTAGCGCGGAAATGCAGGTTGGCGGGGTGTTGCAGTGGACGCTAGTAGAAAAGGTCGAAAAAAACACCGACAGTACCGTGCAGGTGAGAATTCCGTCCCAGTACGTGCGCCATGTCCGAATTGTGTTCACCACGCCGCTACCCTGGGAAATTGCCGAGTTGGAGGTGTACAGCCGCGGCTTTGTACCCCAAGCAAACTACATTTCACAGGTGATTGACTTGGGTGAACTGGCCAATTTTGGCCTGTTGAAGTGGGCCGCAGAAGAGCAACCTCGAGCCTCGGTGCAGATTTTTACTCGCACCGGAGCCACACCCGACCCCCTTAAGTACTACCAAATAGAAGAAAAAGGACTTGAGACCGAACGGACCGAGGTCTCCGCAGATGATTACAACAGCCTGAAGGAGGCCGAGCGGGAAAAAGCTCCAGACGCGGAGAACTGGAGCCCTTGGTCTCCGGTGTACACCCGTGCATCTGGAGAACAGGTAGTCTTTACCGAGCCGCGCCGCTACTTCCAGTTCAAGTGTGAGTTTGCCAGTGATTTTTTTACCCAAGGAGCGCGGCTCGACTCGCTGGCGTTCGAATTTTCCACCCCTCCGGTAGCGCGTTTTGTCTGGGGCGAGGTCGGCCCGCTGGAAG
>JAPOYQ010000290.1 GCA_026706505.1 Gemmatimonadota bacterium | reverse complement strand
GAGAGCACTCCGGCTTCCTGTTGGGTGCCATCGTCGAACTCGTCCTCGGCTTGGCTGTTGCGGATCCACTGGACACTGTTGACGACATTGAGGTTGGAAAATTGCCTAAAGGCCGAGCTGATGAACAAGGTGTTGACCAAGCTATTGCGCATGTTCAGCGGATCGACATCCGGAGGAAAAACCTGGGAATTGAGATCCCGCGCCTCAATCATCGGGCCTTTCAAGTGCGGGACGGGGCTAGGTATCCGCTGGGTAAAACCCACGTCTTCCCAGACGTACACGTCGTCGCGGATATCGTCTTGGACCTGCTTAATGTCCTCGTTGATGCGAACTTTCCCTAGATAGGGCGAGGTGAAGTTGTGCTCGTAGCGGGCGTAGATGGCCTTGGCCTTGCTTCCGCCAGCCGGCTCCTTCATAGTGTAATAGCCGACAGAAGCCCATTTGCCCCAACGCCCCAAGCCTTTCTTGGTGGTTACCAAGTGAGCCCCCCGGCGGTCCCGTGGGTATGGATAGTCGGGCAATGCGTCGTTTTCGCGGTAATCGACTACGCCATTGTTGTTGAAGTCGATGCCGTAGATGAATTCCGGCGGGTCGGCATCGTAAAAGAGGATCGGCTCGGTCCAGTCGGGGATACCATTGAAATTCTGATCGCTGTCCGGGATTAGGTCGTTGTTTTCGTCCAAGCCGGGGAAAATGCCCGAATCCGACTTCTCCGCACTGGGCAGTTCGTTGATCATCTCGTCTGGCCACTGATCGTTGTCGTCATTATCGGTCATGACAAACATTTCCTGCATCTGTGGACACACAAAGCAATCGTCGCTAAAGAAGGGTACGCCGCCACGAATGCTGTCGTAGTTGCCGCTGTAGTCCGGATCTAGATTGAAAACTTCGCCGCCTATCTCGATCGGGCCTACTTCCTTTTGGGCCGTGATGAAATAGCCGAGGGCCCGCTTGTCAAAGCGCTTGCCGGCATTGCTGCCCACTGGGAAGAGAAAGTACTGGGGATTGGCGACTAACTCGCCCTTTACTTTTAGCCCTTTGAGACTTAAGTCCCAGTCCAACCCGTAGAGCGCCTGACCAGTGGGGATGCCGTAGTCGAACTCGACCACCTTGCGGCCCGAATCGCTGCCGTCGGAGCGCAGGACCGTATAGCCTACCCGGGTCGGATCGAGCAGATCCCACTTGTATTGCAAAAACGGCTGCGCCTGAGTAAATGTCGGATCCGGCACCACCGGCCAGTGCTGGAAGGCGTCGGGATTTTCTACTAGCACATCTTCGAGCGGTTTGGTTGCGTCGTCGCCTTTTAGCCCAGTAAAAGGATTGACGTAGCTCCTGCCACCCGGAGCGTATCTGTCGTCCCCGCCAGCCACTTTGTCCACGTTCTTTTGGTGGGCCCGCTGGTCAAAGAACAAGTGCTGTTGGCGCACCAAAATGCGATAGTCGCCCTCGACATCGGCCAAGAAGCGCACGGATTTCATCGTCAGCCCCGGCGCAAAGCCATCGGGATCGGCCGAGTACTCCGAGGCATCCGGCAGGTTGAATTGCGGCATTTGAAAGCGGAAGACCACTTGATCTCCGCCAGCTACGAGCAGTCCACCCTCGGCCCCGCCAACGGGATCGATCATCTTCAGGCTCGAGTCGTACTCGGGATCGCCTTCAATGCTAGTCAGACGCACCCGCTGCCCCTGCGACTCGCCGATGACTACCACATCTACGTCATAGACGGTGGCCGTCCGGCCTAGATCGTCGGGCGAATCGTCTTCGATAATGACTTCGATAAAAGAGGGCGGCAGCATGCTGTAGGGGGTGTCGCCCTTGAGAAAGGAGCCGCTCTCATCGGCAGTATTGGCCATGTGCTGATTGAAGTACGTGGCGCCCATACGCAGCACGTTACCCAGCTTGGTCTCCCAGTGGCCACCAAAGATCAACACCGGCGAGGTCTCCCTAGTCGCCTTGAAGGTCGTAAACTTGGCAGCCCCCAACATGTCGCCGCCTTGGCTCAGCATCAGGGTGAATCTGTTGTCCGAGGAAGCGCCGTCGAGCAAGATGCCATAGAAGCGCGGGTCGCTAAAGGTCAGATCTGAAAACTTAGCGCGGATGTCCTCGCCCAAGGTCACTCGGTAGTTCCAGCCCTTGTACGAGTCGTTGAGCATCACCAAGTTGGCGAACCATCCTAAGTAGTTGGCGGTACGGGTGTTGATATTGCTTTCCCCAGGGCGGGAAAATTCCCAAGAGAAGACATTGAAACCGCGCGACAGGTAGTTGCCTAAGCGGTCGTAGCGATTGCGTGCGTTGATCACCGAAGGATAGGGATCGTACTCCTTGCGCCCGTAGTTCAAATACGGTTCGGGATGGCCGAGGTTGAGGAACTCCCGGTTGCGCAGAAAAGTCTGCGCTTCGGCTTCGGCACCCAGCATACCCAATCCGACAAACGCTAGTAGCGCGGTCCTCACCAAGCTTTTTATCGCATTACTCATGGCAGCTATCCTCATTCAGTAGTAGAGATTCTGTCTTCAGTCGCATTCCAACTCAGTGCTGGCGATAACCAACGCTGAACCGATGCACGCCTCCATAGCCGGAGAGGTGCAGGGGGTATGAATAAGCATAATCGAAATGCCATTGCTTATAGTTGTGGCCAAGCCCCACGTTGAGCTCTCTCTCGTCAAAATCCGAACCAACAGCGGCCCCGCCCATGCGGAACCGAGCGCCGTTGAGGCTCACCGTCCGCGTCTCGAACCCCGCCCTGAACTCGGTTCGCCCATCGCGGCGCATAATGTCGAGCAGGACTTCTCGCCCCACCAAATTGAGCAAGGCCGCCGCAATTACGACCGGCTTTTCTTTGCCTGCGGCTTGGCCACCCGCGGCGATATTTGCGCCGTTTAAGCCTTTGGCGACCAACGCCAAGCGCAGGTACGCCCACGGGTGTATGAAACCCACTTCCCAAGTTGCACCTACATCGAGATGCCAAGCCCGGTGCGACAGATCGCCAGCTTTCCAAGCGCTGGTGCGCAAGCCGCCGCCCAAGGCGAAGCGCTCATGCAACGGCCGCCCATAGCCCAAGGCAATCACTTCTTCGCGCCAGCCGTCGACACCGAGAAACGAGAGGCCCAGTTGGAAGCCGCCGCCCCGCAAGGGCCCGGTTACCGACAAGCCGTTTAGGGATGGACTCTGGTCCAACCCGGGATAGAGCAACGCGTGAGTCGTGCCAGCCTGCCATTTTTGCTGCTGGGCGTTGCCGGCCGGATTGTACCAAACGGCCTCAGCCGTCCGAATGCTGGCGGCGAAAGCCCCTCCCAATGCTGTGCTCTGAGCCCCCCGTCCCACAAATTCAAAAGCAGCGCCAACTGGGGGGACGAGGACCAGCAATAGGACGCTAGTACGCCACCACAAAAGTACCTCGGCGCGCCTTATCGCTTCCTTCTATCCCAACTTCGTACAGATAGAGCCCCGGCTCGACAACGCGACCACTTCCATCGCGGCCGTCCCACTCGAACTGATAGGTCCGGGCGCTTCCCGTCTGTGCCAACTGGCGCATCGGCCGACCGGTCAAGTTGTAAATTTTCAGCACGACTTCCCGGCCCTCTTCGATATTGCCGACGACAAAAGCAAAGCGCGCAAACTCATCCGCAAACGGAGAGAACGGACGCGGGTCCACCTGCACTTCGCCCAAGAGCTGCAACGGCGTTCCCGCAGCCAGTACCGTCCAAGTGGCACCCGGCATTTCTCGCCCCTGCTGCCAGTTCACGTAGCCGTCTCTGTCGCCTTGAGCCTTGTTGCCGGCCTCAAAGCGCATGGCGGTTTTGTCGCGCACAAAGAGCGCCTGCCCTTCAATTTCGACGGTCGCCATTGCGCTGATCCGCTCACTAGGTATAAGCTCTACCAGCATTCGCTCCCGATCCGGCGTCGGACCCCAATTGTAGCCCTCTGTAGGCACGAGTTCTCGGCCATCGACGCGCACGGCTGTTACGCTGAGCAAGGGGCCTTGTACGCGCAAGAGATCGACTCCGTAATCATCGCCGTCAGCCGCGATCTCCACTCGGTAGATCAGCGTCGCTTCCTCGCCCTTGCGCAGCGAATCGGATACGACCACCTCCGCCAAGAGCTGCTGGGCGACCAAGACTGGATCGTAGTCAATGGCAATGCGCTTGAGCGCCGGACTGACAAAGGGGGCCGAATTCGTCAGCCGGGCCCGGTACGCCAACCGCGCGACCGGCTCGTCTCCGCGGTAGAAAAATTCCCCGTCCGTGTGCGCTGCAACGCTTCCCCAAGGCCCTTCTGCACTCTCTGCGATAGTTCCGCGCACCTGCAACTCAATGCCCGTGCGCTCTGGGCGATCTACTTGCCAGCGGATCTGCCCTACGTTGACCGGGGTAGGCGGGGTGAAACCATCCTCTATAAAGCCTTCGCTAGCGTAGCCCACGCCGAACACCTCGATCTCGCCGATGGCGACCCAGTTGCTGCGGTCTTGGCGGATTATTGTCAGCCGCACGAAGCGCCCCTCGCGCGGGATCGCCTCACCCCGCTCGTCGGTCGCGGCCCAAGTAGAATCTGCGCTCGTATCTACATTGAGGACGAAATTGTCCGGCTGCTCTGCCAACAGATGCCAGACTTGCGGTGCCACTTGAGTGGCTGTTTCGAGCCTGTACCCACGCATGAAATACTCGGGCTGGTTCAGCGCCGTCTCACCAGCTAGCACTCGCACGCGCTTGATCGCCCGGTCCAGCCCGAGATCGACGGTAAACTGCTTGTCGAACACGTGATTGGTGCCCGAAATCCACTCACTCCGCACGAGGTCAATCGCGCCATCGGTTAGAGGCACAGGCTTGTCGAAATCGTCTATCACCAATCGTCCTAAGGCCACGTTTACATCCTCGTCCAACTGCGCCAGAATGACGAGGCTATCTGGATGCACCTGTACGCCTTGGGTCGTTCCCAAGGCGAATGTATCGACCGCGTTTACCTCCCAAGTCTTTAATTCAGCACGGCACGGACTGAATTCGAGCAATAGCAAAAGTGCGCCCAGCCCCAGCACTTCAGAATAGCAATTTCTGCGTCAGGCTGGTCACCACGGCGACGGCGAGAGCTTCCTCCAACTCCCTGGAGTTGAAGGTCATGACAATGCCGGCATCCACTGGGCTTTTCGTGCTCACTTTGCCGGTTTTGAGATCCTTGACTGAGACCTCGACCTGCACTCTTTGCGTTTGCGGGGAGAATATTTTGCGCACCCGCTGACTGGTAATCAGAGCCGTGCCGCTAATTTCCAAGTCGGCGTCGTCCGAGTCCTCTGACACTAGCGTGAAGGGATTATTCACTTGCCGCACGCTGTCTTTGTCTAGCACTTCGACCCGATCCGTCTGCGTGAATATCCGCACCTTGTCCTTGCGCAGTTCGCGCAACAAAGCCCCAGACAAATCCTCGATTCGCGAAGGCCGAGTGATCTGTACTAGGCGACTTCCTTGACTGGCGAGAGCATTAGTAATGTATTGGGTGTTCTGACTACCAGCCGAATTGGCGGTCCGCGGATCGACTACGTTGGCCTTGCTCTCGACTGGGAATTCCTTGACGTATATTTTGACGGGCACCGACGGCGGGTTGGGCAAACTGGTGTCCTTGAGTGCCTCGTATTTCAAAGTACAGGCCGTCGAGCCGACGAGCAGCGCCACTCCGAGGTACTTCACCATCTCTTTCATTTACTTATTCTCCACCCAACGCACTCCGTGATCGACATTGAAGTGGAATTTCAAGTCGGTAAATTCCACTGGATTGCCGTATCCTACTTGAAAGCGATCAAAGGCCAGAATGAAGTCGTTTACTTCGAGGGTGAACGACTTGGTTTCTGCCGGCAGCGGTGGGAAGGTCAACTTGCCGACATACCTAGAGCCTTTGCGCACGGGCTTT
>JAPOYQ010000308.1 GCA_026706505.1 Gemmatimonadota bacterium | reverse complement strand
TCCGACGCTCGTCAAATCGGCGCCGGCGGCCAGCCTGGAGTCGGAACCGGAGACTCCCATCGACGACATGCCCGGCCAATATCGCTTTTCGGTTGACGAATTGGTCGACGAGTGCCGCGAGTTGTGGGACTTGGGTATCCCGGCGGTCAATCTCTTCGGCTACTCGACTGAAAAAGACGATCAGGCTACCCAGTCCTACGACCCGCAGGGCTTGATCCAACGAGCAATTCGCAGCCTCAAAGCTGCGGTGCCCGAACTCTGCGTGCAGACCGATGTGGCCCTCGATCCCTATACCCACCACGGCCACGACGGCTTGGTCGTGGATGGCGAGGTCGTCAACGACGAAACCATAGAGGTGCTGTGCAAGATGGCGCTGTCGCACGCCGAAGCGGGCGTCGATTGGGTCGCGCCCTCAGACATGATGGATGGCCGGGTCGGCGGCATCCGCCGGGCCCTCGACGCGGCCGGTTATAAAAACGTCGGCATCTTGGCGTATTCGGCTAAATACGCCTCGTGCTTTTACGGCCCGTTCCGCGACGCGCTCCAGTCGGCACCCAAGAAGGGCGACAAGAAGACCTATCAGATGGACCCGGCCAATGGCCGCGAGGCGCTCAAAGAAATCGCTCTCGATATTGAGGAAGGGGCCGATGTGGTGATGGTCAAGCCGGCGCTGGCCTATCTCGACGTGATCGCCGCCGCCCGCCAAGCCTTTGACGTGCCGATTGCCGCGTACAATGTCTCCGGCGAGTACGGGATGATTGTAGCGGCTGTGGAGCGGGGGTGGGTCCAGCGCGAGCAGGCCGTTATGGAAGTGTTGACCGGGATCAAGCGGGCTGGCGCGGATATGGTCTTGACTTATTTCGCCAAAGAGGTCGCTGGGTACCTGAGCGAATAACTCAACCATGCAGCTCAAAGACAAAGTCGCCCTCGTCACGGGCGGGGGTCGCGGCATTGGCCGCGCTATCGCGATGGGCTGCGCTGCCGAGGGCGCGCAGGTCGCCATTGCCGCGCGCAGCACGGCGCAGCTCGACGAAGTCGCCGCGGCGATTGCCGCGCAGGGTGGCGAAGTCCTCGCTGTGCCGACTGATTTGCGGGTGGGCGCAGAGGTGGAACGCCTCGTGCAGCAAACAGTAGCGCGGTTCGGTCGGATCGATATTCTCGTCAACAACGCCGGTGTCAATCCGCGCGGGCTGTTTTTAGACGCGACGGATGAAGAGTGGGAGCAGGCGTGGCAAATTAACGTCATGGGCGTCGTCCGCTGTTGCCGCGCAGTATTGCCCATTATGCAGCGACAGGGCAGTGGGAACATCATCAACGTCGGCTCCGGCATGGGCCAGGTCGGCCACGCGGACCTGAGCGTCTATTGCGCGTCCAAAGCGGCCTTGCACGGGTTGACCCAAGCCATTGCAGAAGAAGTGTGGGACGAGGGCATCATCGCCAACGTCCTCATACCCGGCCCGGTCAGGACGGAGCTGTCAAAACCTTCTTGGCAAAAGGCCAGCAGCTTTCGCGCTGCAAGCGACCCGTGGAAGGAGCCAGAACAGGTCGTTGCCTCGGCGCTTTTCCTCGCCGCACAACCCCCGGCCAGCGGCATGACCGGCCAGATCCTCAGCATCATGCGCCGGACTAGCCCTTAAGGGTGCCTAACATCCAGTGGGGGATTTCAATCGTGAAATGGATGCCGATTGTTATCGGTGCGGCAATCGCACTGTATGGCTGTGGCCCAAAAGTTAAAACTGAAACATATCCCGATGGACAGGTCAAAGTTCAATACCAGTACTACGAAAACGAAGCAGACGAGTTAATCAAGCACGGGCCTTATACAGCGTATTATATGAATGGCAATCCGCAAGAACAGGGCAGGTACAAGGACGACGAGAAAGATGGAAAAATTGTCTACTACTTCGAAGATGGAAGCAAAAAGTCGGCAGAGACTTATAGCGCAGGTAAACTCCACGGCCCCTTTACAGACTATTATGAAGATGGAACCAAACGTTCGGAAGGAACCTATCAAGCGGGTCAGTTCCACGGAGCCTATACCAAGTACTATGCAAACGGGCAAATTGAATTATCCGTAGTCTTCAAAGACGGTCAATGGCACGGCCCCTATATCAATTACTACAGCAACGGGAATAAATGGCTGGAAGGGTTCTATACAAACGGCCGCGAGAGCGGGATCTGGACCCATTACGACGAATCAGCAAAAAAGACAAACGGCCCCCGCGTCGCCTACTACGAAAACGGGCAAAAAAATTGGCAGGGTTTCTACAAAGACGGCAATCCCGATGGAATTTTTACAGTCTTTGATGTCCAGGGCAATAAGGTAAGGCAGGATGTGTGGGAAAAAGGGCGATTGGTAAAGCGGTCAAATTGCGAAGAGAATCCCGACGAGTGTGCGGCCAGGTAGTTTCTGTCCTCAGTCCTCCTCCTCAGCAGCTAGCCGTTGTAGTAAGGTATCGGGTAAAGCCGCTTTCAACTCGTCTTGGTATATTGTTATGCGATCTTGGTACTTCTCTAGCAACTCGTCAACCAATTCCGCGAAGATCCGGTCTTCTTTCTGCCGACGCAGCAGTGAGTGCGCCCGTCGTGCCATTTTGGAAAACGGCGGGAGTTCTCCTTTTGTGCGGCGGAGCACTTTGAACAGGCTGTACCCTCCCTTGACCTGGACGGGGCCAACAAGCGTTCCTATTGCGGCTTCCTGTACGGCCTCGTAGAGCTGCGGGTTGACATAGCGATCGCGGCCGTGCAGGTGTACCTTGCCCGGTTCTTCCTGTGATTCGGTGCGAATGGTGTGTTCCCGGGCTAGGTCGAGAAGGGTTGCGTCCCCTCGTTCCAATGTTGCGAGAAGATCCTGTGACTTTTCCCCGGTTTCAACCAGTACTTCGATCAGATCGAACTGGTCGGATTTGCGGAACAATTCCTCGTGCGCCTGATAGAACTCCTTGGCCTCCTCTTCGCTGACTACGACCTTATCCTCCACTTCTTCCTTGCGGACTTGCCGAACCATGAACTCCCAGCGCGTTTGCTCTAGCCAATTTTGTTGTTCTGGTCGTTCGGGAATGCCCGCTCTCTTTGCCGCCGCCAGCAAAATGGCTGACTCCATGACTGTGGATTCAGCGGCTGAGACTACCGACGCGCTGTCCTTCATTCCCCAGCCAGAGCGCGCCCGCCCGGCATCTTCCCACAGCGCATCCACGTATTCTCCCACGGTCACTTGTCCGCCTTGGTAGGTGAAGAGGGGCTGGATCGCTTCCCTAGGCGAAAAGTGCTGGCGATGCACTGCGGGGTACGCGGCCGCTTTTTTTAAAAGCAGGTCTAACCCTGCGGATTCAATCTTCCAGTCAAACTCTCGGGCCAAAGACCGGCCCTGTTCTCTTTTAGCCTCTTTGAGCTTTCTTGCGTGAAGTACAGCGTGAATGCGGGACCGGTGTTCATCTAGGCTTTTGGGCTGGTCTTGGAGAAAGCGCATTACCAAGTAGCGCTTATTGATGGGCAGGATATCGGACACGACACCCACTGGCAGTTCGCGGAACACTTCATCTGGAATTTTTAAGCGGCGGGCTTGCTGCCGCGAAATGTACCCCCATACTCCACTTTGGGCGGCCGACCCCTTGTGGACGGAATATTGTCTAGCCAAATCCGCAAAACTTTCGCCAGCGGCGAGCTTTGCAAGAACCTCTTGGGCTTGGGATTCTTCTTCGACTAGGATGCCAGCCAGTTGGCGTTGACGCCCTAGATCATTTTCTTCGAAATACCTGCGGATTTCCTCCTCGCCAACTTCTACTTGGATGGGTGGCTGCTCGTTGCGGTAGACCTCAATGAGGTGCTGACGCCAACTCGCTTCAACCCGCTTTTGGACCTCCATCGACTCCTGCACTTCCCAAACTTGGGCCTCTAGATAGAGCAGGTGCTTGACTAGCAAGCTGCGCAGATAGTCCTGCCGCGCGGCTGTTCCCTCCTGCTTAGAACGCAGGTTCTGAGGAGTGGAGATGGCGAAGTCGCGCAACTCGCTGGCTCGGAGGGCCGTATCCCCAATCCGCGCGACTACACCGGGATCAGCTTGGGGAGGCTCTTCGGATGTTGTAGTACACGCAGTGAGTAGACCAAAAATAAAAAAGCGAGAGAACAGACCCCACCCACTTCCTGCACTGCGTCTTCTCATTTTTCTTCGAGGCATTAATACGCGACCGCTAGGGTTCCTATGTACACATTGCTTCCCTGATCGGCATCGGCGACTAGTTGGTAAACGTACAGGCCCGGAGGCACCACCTGTCCGGCATCGTCAAGGCCCTGCCAGGATACAGCGTATTGCCCGTTGGCCTGCTCTGCGGCCTGATGCCAAATCCGCTGGCCGGAAAGATCGAAGATCTCAACAGATACCTGAATGGAGCGAATGACCTGTAGCAGACTGTAGGATATTTCTACTGCATCGTTCACCCCATCGCCATTGGGTGTTAGATGATGCTGCGAAATATCCACGGATGCAAGCAGGGATCGGTCCAGATCCCATTTCACCAGTAGGTCATCTGTATCGATGTCCGGCGTGGCATCGCCTGGCACGATGATCTGCGGTATATCTCCCTCCCTTTCGGTATCGAACACTCTGCCGGTGAAGCGCGTGCCGTACACCAGTACTTCGGTGTCAAAGTCCACTTCGAGCAAGGTTGCGTGTTCAGTTATCCGGTTCTCTGGAAACGAGACCGCAAAACCATCTGCCCCCACATCCTCGGAGTATGCGACCGGATTGCCATTGATCCTGACTTCTTTGACTTCCGCTGGCAAAGGCGTAGCTACTTGCAGGCCGTCAATGCCGCTGTCCTCGGGCTCCAAGATAGCGCGCATCGCATAGGTGAAGGTCGTCTTTTTGCCGGGAACGACTTGTTGGGGCGTTAACTCGGCGATGAATTCCCGGCCGAATAGAGGTGTGGAAAATTCCACGGATAGAGAATCAATCCGGCTCCTGAACAGCGGAGAGAAGGATTGAAAATCGATTCTGAACTGAACGTACTGTGCCGGCGCCAAAGCAATGAAGGGCTCTTTCCCAGTCGGGGGATAGGGAGCCGACCAGCCGCTCCAATTTTCGGTATCGGGCTGTATGGAGCCCTTTTCCGTCGGTCTGAGTTTTTTGTACTGGGCTTGCGTTACTCGTTCTTCCCCTTCTAGCCCTAGGCCAGTCAGACGATTATATACAAAAGGATCTTCTGTTTGCCCGGTGCGCGTGCGGATCAGCAGAGCGCTGCCCGAATCGCTCAAAGCCGACCACGTCAGGTTCCCGAGACTGGCCCGGTCGCCCAGATCGATCACGTCTGACTCGTAATGGCCCACGAGGGCGTAGCCATTGCCCCAAACCTCGAGTTCGTCAATCTCCCACAAGGTGGGATCGGGCAAACTGATGGTGTCTGAGATGGCCACGTAGCGCACCACCTGCAAGGGGAGCTTTATACGGGCGAAAGGGTTGTCTGTCTGGGCCTGTTCCGCTACCAGTTTCCAGTCTTTTACGACACTAAACCAGTGTCCTCGCAGGGGTAGTTTGAGTTCATCTAGACCGACCCCATCGTGGACCCAGACCTGATATCCTCTCATAAAGGCCCGTTCCAATCCTGCCCGGGGATAGAAGCTAAGGCTGTCCACGCCGAAAGGCCCCCCTAGGTCCAAGATCAGGGTTACGGGGAGATCCGCTTTGTTTACTCGGCGCTCCACGTTCCTGTCGGATAAATCTGGGAATGCCGCACTGTGGTCGCCGTTGATGATCTTGGGCAACAATTCCACTCCTATGCGAAAATCGGAATTGATCCACCCACCCCTGTCCATGGAACTGAGGGACAAATTTTGGTTTGACACGAAGATAGGTTGCAGCCAACCCTCTTCCGCGGTGTCGTCTAGCCCTTCAAAACTGCCTGCGGTGCTCCACGGACGGTAGCCAGTTGCAGACGGCC
>JAPOYQ010000154.1 GCA_026706505.1 Gemmatimonadota bacterium | reverse complement strand
AACGCTCCAAGCGGTCTTTGCAGAACCTGTTCGCGCCAACGTGAAATGGACGGACATTGAGCACTTATTACGGGCACTTGGGGCAGAATTGACGGAAGGGCGCGGATCGCGCATCCGCATATATCTCCAAGGTGTGCGAGCCGTCTTCCACCGCCCGCATCCACAGCCAGATATGGACAAAGGAGCATTGAAGTCCATGCGGCGCTTCTTACGACAAGCAGGTGTAGAACCAGAGGTAGGTAATCATGCTGAATCATAAAGGCTATACAGGCCACGTCGAGTTCGACGATAAGGCGGGTCTCTTTCACGGCGAGGTACTCGATCTCAAAGACGTCGTCACGTTTCAAGGACGGACGGTTGAGGAACTGGAGCGAGCCTTCCGAGAATCGGTAGAAGATTACTTGGCTTTCTGCCAAGAGCGCGGCGAAACACCGGACAAACCCTTTTCTGGCCGCTTGATGCTTCGTTTGCCACCGGCGTTGCACCGCGAGATTTACGTGCGAGCGCAACGCGAAGGTAAGAGTTTGAACCAGTGGATTGCAGACCAATTAGCAACAGCTTGGCGATAAATGAAACACCTGTCCCTCGACCGCGAAAGTCTGAAAGAGATGAACATTAACAAGATCCTCGTTCTAGATGCTATGGGAGTTATATATCAGAGCTGTGATGACGTAAAAGAATTACTAGTGCCATTTATTAGGGAGAAAGGATCGAATATAGACAAAAAAACCATCGAAGATCTTTATACACGGGCTAGCTTAGGCGAATTTTCTTCTGAAGAATTTTGGGCCAAAGTCGGGGTCGATTATAACCTTGAAGATGAGTACCTTGATAGACATCAACTATCTGTTGGTCTATTAGATTTTTTAGCTGTCTTCAAGAACCAAGTTGAAGCCCCTATTTACTGTTTGTCTAATGATGTATCGGAATGGTCAATTAAATTGCGAAGAAAATTTCAGTTAGACCAATACATAGAAAGATGGTTTATAAGCGGCGATTTAAAAATTAGAAAACCTTCTCCTAACATCTATGATGTCCTGATTAGAGACTCAAATGTAAAACCAACGCAGATGCTATTTGTTGACGATAGAGAGAAAAATATAGCAGCCGCGAATGAGTTCGGCATACAAACTATACTTTGCAAGATAAATAATAGTACAGAAGAGTATAGTGACGGAGGTGAGAGTACGGCGATCTATAGCTTCAACGAACTCCTCTATCACTTCAATAAATTCTAGAATCGCTATGCTTCGGCGCGATCAATCCACTTATAGGCGGCTTTGGCATTGCGCCAGAAGTATTTCTCCGTCGCCTCTTCGCCGCGCGCAGTAAAATACGTCATCACCAAGCGCTGTATGTCCGCGTACTCGCGGCCACTGCGGTCGGATACAGGCCAGTCGCTGCCGTAAATCAGCCGATCCTCCCCAAACAAATCCCACAGCGCGTCGAGCACCGGAACGTAAAAGTCCACATCTGTCGGCGCTGGCTTGACTTGGCTGCGCAAATCCATCAGCCCCGACACCTTGCAATAAATCTGCGGATGGGCCGCGGCTTGGCGCATCAATTCCAGCCGCGCCGGATCGGGCGGGCCACCGTCGATGGGGATGCCGCCGATGTGGTTGACGACAATGCGCAACTCGGGGAAGCGCTCTGCCAGCGCGGGCACGCCCTCGTGTAAACCCGTGTCTAGCTCTAGATCGTTGGCTACTAGCATTTCAGCGGCATCCAAGCCGTGACTTTCCGCTACATCTACGCGGGCGCGGATTCCGACGAAAACAGGGTCGGCGGCAAAGCGCTTTAGGTCAGCGGCAAAGTTCGGGTCGTCGGGCTCGAGATGGCCGACCAATCCCACGATGAAAGGATCGGCGGCGGCCAAGTCGAGAACCCATTGGTTGTCCTCGACCCAAGGGCTGCACTCGACCATGACCGTGCCCGTTACGCCTTCGGGCACGGCTAGGGCCTTGTAGTCTTCGGGCAGCGCGCGCCGGTAGAGAATTTTGTCGTCTTTCTCCGGCCAAGGTACGCCCTGGGGTCTGAATGGATCGTAGAAATGAGTGTGAGTATCGATGATCATCGGAATCGCTCCTTTTTTTATTATAACCATAGCCACGCAACTCATTTACCGTCCACAGAGGACGGTTGCACCACATCCTGCTCCACAGGCATACGCCAGTTTTGCGCCTCATCTAAAGTAATGGTGCGAAAATCGGGCATCCGGTCGGCGTTGCGGTCCTGATGCTGATGGCCGCCTAGAATGTACATCGAGTGCTTGCGCCCCGACCCCGGCCGGTCGGCATCGAGCAGCCGGAATCCCATGTGCAGTGTCTGCCCCGGCGCGAAAACGTGCCGCTTGCTCTCCTCCAAGCTCGGCCCCAGCACATCCCACAGGGTCGCTTTCCACTCGAAGGTATATTCGACGTGCAAAGTGCCGTTGGCCGCGTCGGGCGGGCGCATCGTCCAAGCGATATCGAAGTGGGGTTTGTGCATCGCCCACAGGAACTCCTCTAAGAAAGGGTCGTGGTGCTGGTCGAGAAAGCCAGCCTGGCCGTGAGGGAGGCGCGGGTGCTTCAACGGCAGCACCCGGGCGTAGTAGCGTTGGCCGTTGACCAGTTCCTCGCGGGTGAACCCGTAGATACTACCGCCAGAGTGGTCGGAATCCACGGTAATCGACAGCGTATCGTCCCGCCACCACTTGAGGGGGTCTTCGTTTTCGATTTTGAGGGTATCGTCGCTGATCCGGGCAAAGCAGTACCAGCTATTGTCGGGAGGTGGACTCCAAGCGGTGTAGATGGTAAAGTCGAAGTCGGCCGCATTGACGTGATCCGATTCGCGGTCGAAGAATCCCTCTCGGTCCAACGCGAGATGGGTATCGAAAAAGGCCCAGTCGCCATCGTCGCCATCTATAGCTATCGCCGCGGGATCGGGCACCTCGACAAATGGGACCGTGACGCCTACATGGGCAGACGCGATACTAGTTATGGGAACGGTCAGGACTAGGCTTAAGAGGAATGCCCTGAATAGACCGCAGCAATGCGCGTACATGTCGCTAGCCATCGTCATATCTTTCCTCGCGTTGGTTCGCCGACTAGGATAAAACTGAAGGTTGTATATTAGCAGCATAATATATAATCGCAATGCCTCTACTTGGAAGAATACATGAAAGCTATACTTTGCATACAACTGATTCTCGCCGCGAGCACAGGAGCTAATGCTATGACCCAGCCGGTGACACTGCAGACGGGGGCGATGATTATCATCGACAACGGGCTGGTGCGTCTGGGGATCCGCGAGGACGGCATCCTGCAGGAGCTTTCCCTGCGCGGCGGGCCCAACTTGGCTAGCAGTGGCTACTGGAATTGCAACGGCAACGGATACGACGCGGCGGGAGCACCGCTGCGCCAGAAATTCTCGGTGCTGGCAGGCCGAGCCAACGTGCTGCGGCAATCCGACGAACTAGCGGAAGTGGCTTTCGTCCGCGAGCCAGCGGAGCCTCTCTTCTTTCGCACTGCGCTCCACTACGTGCTGCGGCAGGGTGAGCCGGGATTTTACCTCTACATGACCGCGGCCCACGACGCGCAAATGCCCGCCGGCTCTATCACGCAATACGCCTACAACCTCCGTCTTGTCCCGCAGTACTTCGATTATATCGCCGTTGACGAGATCCGCCGCCACGCAAGCCACACCTGCGAGGAAGAAGGCGCAGCCAAACAGATCATGGATGCCACATTTGTCCTTGCGGACGGGCGCGTAGTTAGCAAATACGATTACTGTCACGCGATCGAAGATGACAACTTCAATGTATACGGCTGGGCCGGGCCGCAAGCTGGCGTGTGGTGGATCCAAGCTAGTGGGGAATACTATGGCTCGGCACCGTTCCGCGTCTTGCTGACGAGCCATCAGACGGCGAAGACTCCCGTCATCGTCTGGCAGGCGCACTGCGTGCATCGGGGCGGCTACGAGATCGAGTTCTCGCCCGAGGACGGGACGAACTGGCAAAAGATATACGGTCCCGCGTTTATCTATCTCAATAGCGGCGGCAATTACAACAGCCTGTGGAGCGACGCCAAAGCGCGCGTGGCAACCGTCGCGCAAAAGTGGCCGTTTGCATGGATGGCGCACGAATTGTTTCCACTTGAGCGCGGCGAAGCGGCCGGCCAGCTCGTTTTCGACGACGGCACTCCGGTTGTCGATGCGTGGGTAATTCTCACACCGGAAGGGACCCACTGGTCGCAGGAGAACAAAGGATATCACTTCTGGACTCGCACCGATGCGAACGGGCGCTTTCGCCTGCAACAAGTCCGCCCGGGCCGCTACGCGCTCTTCGCGCTAGGTGCCGATCAGTTTTATGAATTCAAACGGGACGGAATCGTGG
This sequence comes from Gemmatimonadota bacterium, assembly GCA_026706505.1. Next base: position 1,566 of record JAPOYQ010000154.1, on the reverse strand, counting down.
TCACGGCTGGAGAGGAGACGGCTGTAGGCCGTCTGACGTGGCAGCGGGTCGTGCGCGGCCGACGCGTTTGGCAGATCGGGACAGCCGATCGGTCGCCGGGGGAATTCGCCAATGGCGACGACTTTCACCATTGGGGGCTATGGCGTCGTTATCCGACCGACTTTCCGCAGGACGTCAACTTTGTAATCGGCAAGAGCCAAGAGCGCGAAGACTGGAACTTCGCGCATTGGAACTGGTATAGCCAAAACAACGCCTGGAATATCGCATTCGATTTGGACGAAAAGCCCACGGGCAAGGCAGTGCTGACTTTTGGCATCGCCATCGCCAGAGGGCACAATGCACGGGGATTGGGGGACAACAAGGCAGCGGCTGAGTTGCAGGTTTGGGTCAACGACGCGGAAGTGGGCGTCGTCAGGGTAGCGAGCACCGGTGGAGACAGCTATCGCAGCGCCAGACAATCGACGCGCTACAGCGTGGAGGAGATCGTCTTCGACGCCGGACTACTCAGCAGCGGCGCGAACGCGGTCTCCCTGCGGCATGCTTTGGGCAATCGGTACGTGCAAGGAGAAGAAAAAGGCGAAAGCGGTTCCGGCCCCGGCTGTATCGCGTACGACGCCATACGACTGGAAATCGAGTAGTATAACCTAGTAAGCCACGCTGATAATGCGGTGCTGGCTCGCGGCCCCAGCTTGGGCTTCCACCTCCACCCGGCACAGGTACGAACCGGGAGGAACTATGCGCTCGTCCTGATCTTGACCGGCCCAGATGTAGAGGTAGGACTGGTCGGGCTGGTGCTGGCCCTCAAGGACGCGGACGAGCCGGCCATCGAGGGTGTAGATCCGCACTTGGGCCGGCGCGTCCGTCTTCAATACGTGGAAGCGGATTTCCGCAACGTCGCCGATCCCATCTCCATTGGGGCTGATGAACGACTGCACCGAGAGATTGGCGATCAACCGGTCGGTGCCCGGGACACTGGGCAAATACACAGTCGTAGCGGCGCGGCGCACCGGATCGACCGGCTGCCAGACCTCTAGCTGCCGGTCGTTGCCGACGAAGGCCCGGAAGAGCGTGGCATTGCGCTCTACGACCGTACTAAAAGTCAGCGCAACTTCCTCGCGCCGCACTGCGCGCGGCAGTTCCACAAGTAACGAATCATCGGCGACGCGCACCGCGGCCGGCTCGGCTTCAGCACCGCCTATGGTGAGGACGACCGCATCGGGGTCGGCAGGCGACGGGGTTTGCAGCAAAAGGCGGTTAAACCCGGGGTTACGCGACGCGAACTCCGGCGTTATGTGGAACGAAAAAAGCTGGGGCACGCCCGCCTCGGTCGTGCGCGGCAGTACCTCGCCGGTGACCCCAGCGAGGAAGGCGTCGGTAAATTCGATCTCCAAGGCGCGCACAGTCGGCGCGGTGGTCGGGCGGTCTGAGCTAAGGATGAGCTGGACTTGGACGAAACGGCGCGGACTAGGGGAGAGGAACTGCTCGCCGGAGCGTTGGTAAAAATTGCTCCACTCGCTCCAGTCCTCGCCAATGCCGATAGTGCTTTGGGTTTCTCCTCGCAGCTGC
>JAPOYQ010000945.1 GCA_026706505.1 Gemmatimonadota bacterium | reverse complement strand
GGCAAGGGCTGGATGTACGAGGGCGGCACCCGCGAACCCTTGCTGGTGCGCTGGCCCGGACAGGTCGCAGCCGACAGTATCTGTCCAGCCCCAGTGACCAGCCCCGACTTCTACCCGACGATTCTCGAACTAGCCGGCTTAGACCCCATCCCCACGCAGCACTGCGACGGCACCAGCATCGCGCCGCTCATGCGCGGTACCGAGTCCATTGAGCGCGAAGCCATCTTCTGGCACTATCCGCACTACGGCAATCAGGGCGGCACTCCCGGCTCATCTGTGCGCTCCGGCGACTACAAGCTGATCGAGTTTTTTGAAGACGAGCGGCTGGAACTGTACAACCTGCGCGACGACATCGGCGAGGAGCGCAACCTAGTCGAGCAAATGCCGCAAATCCGCGACCGGCTGCACGGGCTGTTGCGCGAGTGGCGCGAAAAAGTGGAAGCCAAAATTCCCCAACCCAATCCCGACTGGCAGGGCTAACCGGCCCAATCCCGCGGCTTGAGAAACTCCTCGTAGAGCCGCGCCTCCTCCGACCCGGCCGCTGGCTGCCAATCGTACGCCCAACTCACCAAGGGCGGCAGCGACACCAAGACCGACTCTATGCGCCCTTTTGATTGCAGGCCGAAGAGCGTGCCCCGGTCGCAAACCAAGTTGAACTCCACGTAGCGGCCCCGGCGGTAGAGCTGGAACTGCCGCTGCCGACGGCCGTACTCCCATCCCTTGCGCCGCTGCAAAATCGGCAGATACGCAGCCATGTAGCCGTCGCCGACGCTGCGGGTAAAGGCAAAGCAATGCTCAAAGCCCCCTTCGTCGAAATCGTCGAAGAACAGGCCACCGATCCCCCTCGGTTCGTCGCGGTGCGGCAGAAAAAAATACTCGTCGCACCACTGCTTAAACCTCGGATAGAGCGCCTCGCCATAAGGATCACACGCGGCTTTGGCCGTCCGATGCCAATGCACCGCGTCTTCCTCAAAACCGTAGTACGGCGTCAGGTCGAACCCGCCGCCAAACCACCACACCGGTTCCTCCCCTTCTTTTTCTGCCGTGAAGAACCGCACGTTCAAATGCGAAGTTGGCGCATAGGGGTTGTGCGGATGCGCAATCGCCGAGACGCCCATCGCTTCAAAAGCCCGTCCTGCCAGCTCGGGGCGACGCGCCGTAGCCGTCGGCGGCAACTCATTGCCCCGCACGTGCGAAAAATTCACCCCGGCCCGCTCGATCACCGACCCCTCCAACACGCGCGTGCGGCCACTACCCCCCTCCGGCCGCTCCCAGCTATCTTCGCAGAAAATGTCCTCGTCCTCTGCTTCCAAGGCCGCGCAAATCGCATCCTGTAACCCGAGCAAATACGCTTTGACAGCTTCTTTGTCTATCTGTCCCATGGATTGCCTCTCGCTGTACTAAAAGTACTTTTCTTGCGCGTTTTCACATCCACTTTCTTCTTTTTCACATGACTTCTCGTCGAACCACTGCTCCCACGCCAACCCGCTACCGCGACTGCCGAACCGGAGATATCGTCGTAGAACACGTTCCAGGACAGTCCCTCCTCCGCTGGTTCTACAGCACGAGCACGGGGCATCTTGTCTTTCGCGCCTTCCTCAACCGGCCCCTTTTCTCCCGCCTCTACGGCTGGTGGAAGCAAAGCACTTGGACTCGGCGTCAGATCCTCCCTTTTGTCGAGCGCTACCGCATTGACCTCGACGAAATCGAATACCCCCTCAGCCACTATTCCAGCTTCAACGACTTCTTCATTCGCCGCCTCAAACCCGGAGCTAGACCCTGCGACCCCGACCCCGAGCGCCTCTGTTGCCCCGCCGATGGCAAGGTCCTCGTCTATCCGCAGATCGCAGCCGAGGATGAGCTACCGGTCAAAAGCAACCAACTCTCGGCCCGCGAACTCCTAGCCGAAGCAATCGACCCCACCCCATACCACGGCGGTGCCGCCCTCGTCGTCCGCCTCGCCCCCTACGACTATCACCGCTTCCACTTCCCAGCCGACGGCCAAGTCGGTCAAACCCAGTGGATCAACGGCACTTACCACTCGGTCAATCCCATCGCCCTCGCCCGCATACCCGACGTTTTCCACCGCAACCGGCGCTCTGTCTGCGAACTGACGACGCCCACCTTCGGCAGGATTGCCTACATTGAGGTCGGTGCTATCAACGTCGCCAGCATCGTCCAGACGTACTCGCCAGGGCCTTGTGAGCGCGGCCAAGAAAAGGGCTTTTTCCAGTTCGGCGGCTCAACCGTCGTGCTGCTCTTTGAGCCGGGGGCGATAGCCTTTGACAGCGATTTAGTCGCCGACTCTGAGGCTGGCCTAGAAGTACACGTCCCCACCGGAGCCGGCGTCGGCAGCCGCGCTTGACCCGCTCCGGCAGCTTCGGCAAATTTCCCGCTCTGTAACCCTTACCTTTGGAGGCTACTTATGTCCCTGCAAATGCGCGTAGGTCTGGGCCAGTTCAACGAACTCACCGACGAAAAGCTCGCCTTTATCAAGCAAATGGGCTGCGACGATTTCCTGATGAATACCCCCAAACTCCCCGGCGACAAGCAGTGGGAATACGACGACTTGGCCGCCATCAAAAAGCGGGCCGACGACGCCGAACTGCGGCTGATGGCACTGGAAAACGTGCCCACATCGTTTTACGACCAGATCATGCTCGGCCAAAGCGGCCGCGAAGACCAACTCCAGCACATGATCACCACCGTGCACAACATGGGCAAGGCCGGTATCCCGATCCTGGGCTACCACTGGATTCCCAACAGCGTCTGGCGCACGCCTGAGCCAGCGACCTTGCGCGGCGGTGCTCGCGCCACTCGCTTTGCTCTCGCCGAACACGACCCCGAGGAACTGACCCACGACCGCGTCTTCACCCACGAGGAGATGTGGGAAAACTACTGCTGGTATTTGGAGCGCATCCTGCCCGTGGCCGAGGAAGCTGACGTGCGCCTAGCCCTACACCCCGACGATCCGCCCACCGGCAACACCCTCGGCGGCATAGCGCGAATTTGCAGTTCTTTCGACGACTTCAAGCGCAACATGGACACCTTCGACAGCCCGCATCACGGCCTCGATTTCTGCATGGGGTGCTGGTCGGAAATGGGCGGCCACGACAGCGTCATCCGCGCCGTCCGCCACTTCGGCGGGCAAAAGAAAATCATCTACATCCACTTCCGCGACGTCATCGGGCCGGTCGAGGACTTCCACGAGACCTTCATCGACTGCGGCCAAGTCGATACCTTCGAGGTAGTACAGACGCTCAAGGCGGTCGGTTTCGACGGCTTTATGATCACCGATCACGTGCCCCATATCGTCGATGACTCGCCTTGGGGACACAGGGGACGCGCCCATTGCGTGGGCTTTATGCAGGCCCTCATTCAAGTGGTCAACAAGCTCGGCGCGTGACCCGAAATATCCTCTTCGGCAAATGGGGATTTAGCAAAGCCATGCTATATGTGCAGTAGGAGAAGTTTCAAGACTCAAGACCCATCCAATCGGCTAGTTTCTCGTGCTGGAAAATCATGGTCTCTTGGATGCTCGATAGCCTTCCTTTTCCCGCTGCTTTGGCCCGTTGGTACATGGCGTGGGCAATGGCCACATCGACATACGCTAGACCAACTGCATTGAAATAGACCCGCTCCTCGGCTGTTTCCCTACCGCCCTTTTCGCCAGCGACGACTTCGACCAAATTCGCGTAAATATCCTCGTCGGACAGCTCGCCATCCTTGTACATGCGACTGAGCGTTTGCGTTCTATGCTTTACGGTCTCCCAATCGTCGCACACAATCTTATCGCACTGTTTCGCCACTTCGTACTCGTCCTCCCAACCGCCGATATGGCTGTAGAAGGCTCCGGGCTTCATCCACGCCGCTTTGAGCAAAGGGGCCTGCGCACTAGTGGCGGTGACGAGAATATCGGCACCCTCCATGGCCCGCTGTGCATTCGCATCGGAGGCAACAAAACGAAGGTCGCCAAAGAGGGGCCTCATCTCTTCGACGAACTGCCTTTCTTCGTGGGCATGCTTGGCGGAAATTCGGCACTCCTCAAGGGTTGGGATCACCGTCTTCATGGCAATTAAATGCATCTTGGCCTGCTCGCCCGCTCCTATGAAAGCAATGCTTGTGGAGTCCGGCCTGGCGAAATGCTTTGCGGCAATGGCACCCATCGCGCCCACGCGCACATTTGAGCAAAGGGTGCCGTCCATGAAAGCAATGGGGAATCCCCTCTCAATCTCGGATAGTATGATGACAGCAGAGAGATTCTGCATAGCGTACTTCTCGGGATTGTTGGGAAATACAGATACCCATTTGACTCCGCAGACCTTTTCGGGCAACAGCGTTGCCGGTAGGCAATTGATGCGCTCTTGGGTACTGTCATTGAAAATCTGGACCACTTTTTCTGGGAAAAGGATCTCATCTCTGCGGAAGGCGAGCATGGCGTTTTCCGCCGCGCCCATGGCCAAGCGCATATCCAAACATCCGGCTTGCAGGAGGTCTTCCTGCGAAAGAAAGAGGCATTCGATGCGATTCTTATCCGTCATGGTTTCGCCTTTCTCGTGACCTGTTTAATTTTGCTGGAAACTATCTAGGACATAAACGATAATCCATAGGGCATTTTAATCAAATCAGACCGCCAATCGCTTGACACTTACTAATGATTTCCTACCGAAGAGCAAGTCCCCTTCTTGCACTCCTGTTCGCCACCCCGGCCCTAGCCCAAGACGAGCGTCCCCCCATATCAATCCCCCAACCTGAACGCCAGCGCGTGACGCCAGCATCGGGCGGCCCCTTGACCATCGTCCAAGTGAACTACTACAACGCGGTCAAGGAGCGCGACTACCTCTCGCAGGCCGTGCAGGAACTGGTGACGTTCACCCGCATAGCGACCCAACTCGAAGTGCCGCTGCACTCGCGCGTCCTCACGCTCGACGACCCGAAAATTGCGGACGCGCTGATGCTCTACATGACCGGCTTCGACTGCGTCATGCAGATAAGCGACACCGAAAAGAAGGGCCTCGCCCGCTACCTGCGCCGCGGAGGCCTGCTCTTTGCCGAGGACATCTTGCCCCTAGAGACGAATTTACGCGGAGAGGCTGGCGTAGCCGGCACCCCCTTCGACCGGCAGTTCAAGGCCCTGCTCAAAGATCCCCAAGTCCTCGGCATCGACGGGGGACGCTGGCGCAAACTGCCCAATAGCGACCCCCTGTACTCGGCCTACTTCGACTTCCCCGATGGGCCGCCTCTAAGCGGCACAAACCGGGGCAACGTCTTCGCCTTGGAAGCTATAGAACTCAAAGGTCGCATCGCCGTCATCTTCAGCGATCTCAACATTAGCTGGTTCTGGGGCAACCGCGACGCCGAAGGCCGCAACCGCAGCTTGCAGTTCGGCACCAACCTCTTGATCTGTGCGCTGGCGCAAAAATACGCCGGCCAGCCTCTGCCCTTCAGGCGCTGAGATGAACGGCGGCGGCGCGCTCCGTCCTCGGCTGCTTGCTATACGTGCAGTAGGAGAAGTTTCAAAACTTAAGACCCATTCAATCGGCTAGTTGCTCATGCTGGAAAAATCATGGTCTCTTGCAAGCACATATCCAAACTCCTTCTTGCACTCCTGCTCGCCACCCCGGCCCTAGCTCAAAACGAGCGCCCCCCTGTATCAATCCCCCAACCCAAGCGCCAGCGCTCGACGCCGACTCCCGGTAGCACTTCAACCATCGTCCAAGTAGAGTACAACGACGCCATCAAGGATCGGGACTTCCTCTTGTCAGCCCCTGAGGAACTAGTGCGTTTCATCCGTGCAGAGACCGAACTCGAAGTGCCGCTAAGCTGGCGCATTCTCACCCTGCACGACCGGAGCATTATGGACGCGCTGATGCTCTATATGACCGGCTGCGACGGGGAGATGCGCATAACCCAGCCAGAAAAGAAAAACCTCGCTCAAT
>JAPOYQ010000110.1 GCA_026706505.1 Gemmatimonadota bacterium | reverse complement strand
GTCTGTCTCCGTGTACTCTGAACAGTTGTCATGGGTATAATTTCTGATCTGCGAGGCTGTCATCTTGGAGAACTCTTCCCAGACTTCCTCAATAACCGCCATTTCGGCATCGCTGATCTCATCAAGATCATCTCTTGCAACGGCCTTGACGGCGACAACTATGTTGCCATTTCTCGCAATATATTCATCCCAGAAACTATCGCCGAGCGTCCCGTTGATCCCGTTCAGGGTGCTTGAGCAAATTGGGCCATGCGGAAGGGAATAAAACTCGTCAAAAAGCATGGGATGATGGTGTGCGAACAAGTACTTTCGTTCTGCAAGGTAAATCATCTTGATGAGCTTCAGCTTCTCAATGGTGCCCTCGCTTTGAGTAGCAAAGTAGGCACATATCTGCGCTGCCTTTCGAGAGCGAAAGCCGGCGCTAGGCTGAATCCAGGACGGAGCCATAAATTGTGCCATAGTCAAGAAGTCCTCTCGTCATCGCGACCAAAACGATGAAGTTTCATCCTGAACCGAAAAAACATACAGGTGCGGATCACGAGGTGGCGGTAAACCGCACATTCTGACGGAAGGCGCCGTGGCTCTTCTAGCTGTCGAGCCATCACAGGTTGGGGCCTAAACCGGGGCTTCAGGGGTAGCGTTGATGTTCATGTCCTCTTCCAACTCAGCTTTGCTGGTTTGATGGGCGAAGCAACCGGGTTCGCGACCTCTTCCCGGTTCCGGTCTGTCACGGTTCCTCCGTTGGTAAGGTAGCATGACTGCTTGCACCGCCGAGCGCAACTCCCCGTCTTGCCTGTATCCATCCAAGCTGACGTGGTCTTCTGTCACTGACTGGTAAATCCGGGTCAGATATGGATTGCCCGTGCAGAATATGCAAGGTGACGAACTCGGTCGAGGCTTGGGGGCTGTGGCCGGACCGCTCCAATCCCTTGCTCTACACCAGCCGTTCATTCAGTCACGCGAAGGCCTGATCTAGCCATCGACTGGGGCCGGTCAAGTACGAGCTGATACTCGCTGCTCAGTCTGCATAGAGCCGGGCCTGTATCTGCCTGAAGGCCGACTGGACCGGCGGCAATTCGCCAAGTTGTGTTCTCGCTTCACCGACGCTGCCATACCGACTGACAAGAAAAGAGGTCAACTTCGGCACCGCGAGTTCTGATTCGCCGTGGTTCTCGTAGGCCTGGAGGATGCCGAGAAGCAGTTCACGGAGTTCGCCATCGACATCGTCCAAACCGCCTAGCCGAACATTTCCGGCGCGCTCCGCGCGGGTCTTAGCGGGACTTGCATAGAGCACATAGGCCAGTACATCGAATAGATCACTATCGGGCGCAGCCACCAGCCGCCGGACGTCATCGAGCCGGCCACGGTCATACCCTTGATCGTCCAACTGTTCGAGGAATTTCTCCCGATTGTCCGGATCGGTCCAGATCGAACGAAGCTGATCTTCGTCACCGACCATCCCCGCCAAATCCCCGAATAGCCGCCTGAGGAAATCGGCCGCCGAGATGGGCTTGCCATCCGCGCTCCAGTAAGTCGTCGCGGAGATGTACTGGATGGTCCGCTCCTTACCGTCTGCAAGCCTGACGACGATCTTCTCGGGCCGATCATCATCCAATTCGCCCTCGCCATCATCGGTGCCGGGGTCTGGATCCTCCGGCTCATCGGCCCCCGACCGAGGCGGCACTGGTTCCTCCGGATCACCGTCCCACTCCGGATCGTTGAAGTTCTCGTGTGCCTTGACGAAGTCCCAGATCGTAAAGAAGTCCTTTCCCTCGAAGGTCCGCGTTCCCCGACCGATGATCTGCTTGAACTCAATCATCGAGCGAATGGGCCGCATCAGGACGATGTGCCGAATGTTGAGGGCATCCACGCCGGTGGACAGCTTCTGCGACGTGGTGAGGACCGTGGGCACGGTCTTCTCGTTGTCCTGAAAGTCCCGGAGGTGCTGGTCCCCGACGGCGCCGTCGTTGGCCGTTACCCGGTGGCAATAGTTCGGGTCAGCGCTGTGTTTCAGCTGATTGATGAGGTCCCGAACCAGCGCTGCATGGTCCTGGGTAGCGCAGAACACCAGTGTTTTCTGGCTTTGGTCAGTCTGGCCCATGAACTCGCGGACACGGCTCAACTCGCGCTCTCGGATAACGATCTTTCGGTTGAAGTCTTCCTCGGTGAATCTCTGGCCGACCTCCACTTCTCCCTGGATGACATCGTCTTCCGGGACATAGACGTATTCGTCGATGGTGCTGGCCATCTGCCGCACCTTGAAGGGTGTCAGGAAACCGTCCTCAATGCCGTCGCAGAGGGCATAGGTGTACACCGGCTCACCGAAATAGGCGTAGGTGTCGGCATTTTGTTTTCGCTTCGGTGTTGCGGTCAGGCCGAGCTGTACCGCCGGCTCGAAATGCTCAAGGATTTTCCGCCAGGTGCTCTCGTCCTGGGCACCGCCGCGGTGGCACTCGTCGACCACGACGAAATCGAAGAAATTGGGCGGATAGCCGGTGAACACCGATTCGCCCTCTCCGGTCATAAACGTCTGGAAGATGGTGAAGAAGACGCTGGCATTCTTCGGTGGCCGTCCACCGCGCTTGCGCAGGGAGCTTGGGTCGATGCGCGCCACCGCGTCCGGGGGGAAGGCGGAGAAAGCGTTGTAGGCCTGATCGGCGAGGATGTTCCGGTCAGCCAAGAAAAGGATGCGCGGGCGACGCACCGGCTCGCCGGCAAGGCTCCATTTCGCTTGGAACAGCTTCCAGGCGATCTGGAAGGCGATGGAAGTCTTGCCCGTCCCGGTCGCCAGCGTGAGCAGGATGCGCCGGTCGCCCCGCGCGACGGCTTCGAGGGCCGCGGCGATGGCCTTGTGCTGGTAGTAGCGCGGCTCCCACTTGCCGCCGTCGGCCTCGAACGGAACGTCGCCGAAGGCGTCGCGCCATTCGTTCGGCTCGGCGAAGGTGCGGTCCCACAGCTCCTGCGGCGTCGGGAAAGGCAACAATATGTCGCCCTCGGCACCGGTCGCCATGTCGATGCCGTACCATTGCAGTCCGTTCGAGGCATAGGCGAAGCGGGCGCCAAGCCGGCCGGCATAGTCCTTGGCCTGCCCGACGCCTTCGGTATGGCCGAGCCCGGCGCGCTTGGCCTCCAGCACGGCGAGCTTCTGCCCCTTGTGGAACAGGACGTAGTCGCAGGAGAGACCCTTGCCGCGCTTGCCGCCGGCCTGGATGCGGCCGGGACAGATCATTTCGCGCCGGATGCGCGAGCCTTCGACGACGCCCCAGCCGGCGTCCCGCAGCACCGGATCGATGCGGTCCGCGCGGGTCTCGGCCTCAGTCTCATCGTGCAGGCTCATGGTGGCGAGTGGATCATGTCAGTTCGCCGGCGAAAGCGCATTGCAGCAGGGATTGGCGGAGATCGGCGAGATTTGCGAGGTTGGCTTCGACTTGGGCGCGAGAGAGAGAAAGTTCTTCAAAAATACTGTCGAGAATTCCAACGATCCGTTGTTGGTCTTCTAAAGGAGGGATGGGAACAGATAAAGTTTCCAGAAAGTCCCTCGGCACTCTCTTATGGCCAACTGCGCCCGTCATGACCCTTTTTCCAGAATCACGAAAAGATCGCTGGTCGAAGTAGTAATAGATGTAATCTGCCAGTACATGCCCCTTAGAACGGATAACAAAAAATTCGCTGGAACCAAACCCGATGCCATTGGATAGGTTTCGAGCCACGCCAAGTTTTCCATTTTCGAAACAGGGAGTAATTTTTGCGAGGAGAACGTCACCCTCTCCAAAATATGTGTAGCTCTTATACACCGCGGATAACGGGCGCGTCTCATGCGATGCAAGATTACGGTTACCGGCGTTCAGACAATCCATCGGGACAAACGATACCAAAGTATCGTCTGATAGTTGTTGTCGAGCCTCTTTCTTGTTAGGCTTTGTTACTGCGATTTCAATTAATCGCATATTCTGCCACTTGGACATTTCTGCATCGCCAGTCAGTTCTCCGGTGAACGCGCGACGCAGGGTCGACTGATACAGCTCTTTCAGGTCCGCCAAGTTCTTTTGGCTGATGGCGCGGGCACGGTCCAAACCCTGGAAAACCTCGTCCAGAACCGTAACGATCCGCCGTTGTTCCTCGGGTGAAGGAATGGGAATTGGTATTTCTTTCAGCCGGCCTTGATTTAACTTGGGGACGGTCATCCCAGAAACGAAAGGCATAAGATCGGATGCGTTTAGAAAATAGATCAACCAATCGTCACGAAGTTCGTCTCGATGCGGTCGAATAACATGGGCGTGATTGTTGACCCAAGTTTTGCCGTCAATCGCGAAAGCCGAATTCTCACCGGCTTCCCATTTGGCGCCGTCTTCGCCAATCAGCACCAGCGGCTCATCAAAAATGTAGTCTGCTACCTGGTCCAATACACCTGTCGCTCCATAATACGGATAAGGCCCGGGAATTCGATCTCGCTTGGTAATCGGTTTTCGGAGGCGATCAAGAATATCGCATACTTTTCCGAGGGGCTTCTTTGCCCAACCGTTGGCAACAACGCCCATCAAAGCATCCCCCGGATATTCTCCAGGATCTCCGCCGTCTCGGCGTCGCGGGCGAGTATGTCGGCGATGATCTCTTCGGGGCTGCGCAGGGGAGCTTCTTCGGGCGCGTTGGGGTTCCTGACCGAGAGGTCCAGCGTATCCTCGTCCAGATCGGCGCGGGCGACGCGCCAGCTTTGCGGTCCCTTGACGAAGGTCTCCTGAAGTTCATTGAACTCGGCTAGGTCGGCGTCGTTCAGCGGGCTGGTCTTGCCCAGGGTACGGCCAGGATCAAGCTGATAGACCCAGATGTCCCTCGTTGGTGCGCCTTTCGAGAAGAACAGCACCACCGTCTTGACGCCCGCGCCCTGGAAGGTGCCCTGCGGGCAATCGAGGATCGTGTGGAGCGTGCAGGACTCCAGCAGTTCCCGGCGCAGGGCGACCGAGGCGTTGTCCGTGTTGCTGAGGAAGGTGTTCTTGATGACGACCGCCGCCCGGCCGCCGGCGCGCAGCTTGCGGATGAAATGCTGGAGGAAGAGATAGGCGGTCTCGCCCGAGCGGATCGGGAAATTGTGCTGGACCTCGCGCCGCTCGCCGCCGCCGAAGGGCGGATTGGCGAGCACGATGTCGTGGCGGTCCCGCTCCCGGTATTCCATCACGTTCTCGTTGAGCGAGTTGGTGTGGATGATGTTCGGCGCCTCGATGCCGTGCAGCACCATGTTCATGATGCCGATGATGTAGGCGAGGGACTTCTTCTCCTGGCCGAAGAAGGTGTCGCGTTGCAACGTCTCGTATTCGGAGGCCGTCAAGTCCGGACGCCGCATGTACTCCCACGACTCGCACAGGAAGCCCGCCGAACCCACGGCGCCGTCGTAGATGGTTTCGCCGATCTTTGGGTCAATGACCTTGATCATGGCCCGGATCAGCGGACGTGGTGTGTAGTACTCGCCGCCGTTGCGACCGGCATTGCCCATTCGGCGAATCCGGCTCTCGTAGAGTTCGGACAGCTCATGCCGCTCAACCTGAGTGTTGAAGGACAGGCCGTTGATGACTTCCAGCACGTCCCGCAGAATGTAGCCTGACCGGAATTTGTTGCGGAGTTCAGTGAAGACTTCTCCGATCTTGTATTCGATCGTACGCGGGTTTGCTGCTGACTGCCGGAACGACGCCAGATAGGGAAACAATTCACGGTCGACAAAGCCGATCAGATCCTCACCGATCAGGGCCCTGTTATGGTCGAACGTACCGTCGGCAGTCTTGGGAGCCGCCCAATCGTCCCAGCGGAAATTACTGCCAATGAGCGGCTCGTGTGCCACGCCGTTCAACGCAGCTCTGTCCCTTCGTTCACTCTCAAGGTCGTAGAGGTACTTAAGAAACAACCCCCAAGAAATTTGCTCCACGTAGTCCAGCTCGTTTGCGATGCCTTCCTCGGC
>JAPOYQ010000061.1 GCA_026706505.1 Gemmatimonadota bacterium | reverse complement strand
CCTCTGGCCTAGGTCGATGAGCGCCTCTAGCCCGCGTTGGGCATAGGTGAAGCGGCTCTCAGGGAGGATGACGCCCGCATCGACTACGCCTTGCGCAGTCGCGTCCACGATCTGGTCGAAAGGCATGATCACTAGATGCTCAATGCTGGGGGCAAAGAGCCTCAGCAGCAGAGCTGCGGTGGTCAGCCGCCCGGGAATGGCGATCCGCTTGTGTTTGAGGTCTTCCAGCGCCAGCTTCTCTCTCGCTACTAATAGCGGCCCGCATCCCCTCCCCAAGGCACCGCCCGAGTGCAGAAGGCAGTACTCTTCCCGCAAGTGCGCCAGTGCGTGGAAGGATATTTTGGTTGCGTCGAGTTGCCCCTGCAGCGCCCTCTCATTGAGCGTCTCGATGTCTGCCAGCACCTCTTCGCATTCGGGCGCGCCAGCGATATGCCCGTGGACCAAGCCGCAAAAGACAAACGTATCGTTGGGGCAGGGCGAATAGCCCAAGGTCACGCGCATAGTCCCTCCTCCAAAAGCTTCTGAGCCGCGGCCTGTGCCCTAGCGGCGGCTCCCGGCAAATCCCATTGCTCCCGCGCGCGCTGCTCGACGATGTTGCTCATGGCGCGCAACTCGGCAAAAGGCACTTCGTATAGGGCGCATAGGTGCGCGGCGGCCGCGCCCTCCATGTTTTCGCACAAGGCCCCAAAGCGCCGCCTCCTTTCCATCCCCAATTCGTCAGTGCCCGTGCATTCCTGCACGGTGACGAAGGGGCCGATGTGGGCTTCGGGCAAAGCCGCGGCCGCCCGCTGAACCCAGTGCTCGTCGATGGGAAAGCAATTGTAGTAAGAGCGCCCCTTCTCCAGCACTGGAATGCCAATCACTTCTCCGCCCTGCCAGCCGTCCGGCGTCCGCACCCCCAGATCTCCGTAGTTTTCCTCGTTGGCCAAGGCCAAGTCCCCGACGCTGGCTCCGCTCTCTGGATACGCTCCGCCTACGCCGATCTGTACGATCCGTCGCGGCCGCTGCGCCTGCAAGTAGCAGGTGAGGGCGTGCGCTGTGTTCACCGCGCCGATTCCGGTCGCCACCAAGGTCACCGGCTGTGCGCCAATTTTTCCGCTTACCCATTCGCGCTCGGCGACTTTGTGCTGCACGCACTCGGCCACGGCCTCCCTTAGGGCATGCTGCTCAAAGGCCGTCGCGCTCAGCACGAGGATCTCTTCTGTGGCCGTCATTCGGCACTCCTATTAAAATGTCGAATAATATACGGTTGACTGCACCGAGGGCCAGCCGTACAATCCGGCCAGTCACCCTTCCCTGGATAGCCTTATGCACATTTGCCACATCCGCGTTTACTCGGTCGCCGTCCCCCGCGTGTACCACACTCGCGTAGCCCCCACGGGCGGACACAGCAAGAATGCCTCGCGCTACTATCTGTTAGAACTTGAGACCAATACCGGCCTGCGCGGCCTCGGCGAAATCTCGGATCTAGAGGATGCGTGGCAAGCCCCGTCGCCGGAGACCTTGTGCGAGACCTTGACACCCCTGTTGGCTGGTGCCGACCCGTGTAAACGCCTCGTCGCTTGGGAGCGCGTCGCCGAGGCGCTGCCCACCAGCTACCACCCGGAATTCCGCCGGCTCGTCAGTGCAGCCGTGGAAATGGCCCTGATTGATCTCGCGGGCAAGTACTACAACGCCCCGGCCCACGCGCTCCTAGGCGGCCAGTACCGGGACGCGCTGTCCATCTCTTGGGTCGCGTATATCCGCAGTGCGGACGAGTTGGCAGAGGAAATTCAGGAAAAGGTCGATGCGGGCTTTACGGCCTTCAAGCTCAAGGTGGGGGCCGATTTTGACCTCGACTGCGAGCGCGTCCGCGTCTGCCGCCGGATCGTCGGCCCGGATGCGTACCTCAAGGTCGATGCTTCGGGCGCGTGGGAAGAAGAAGAGGCCATTGAGCGGATCCGCGAACTAGCCGAGCTGGGCGTGGATGCGGTTGAGACGCCGATCCAATGCGTCGCCCGCAAAGTGGCCAAGGACCATCCCGAACAGGTCAATGCCGACCCAGACTCCGCCGCCTTGGCCTTGGCGAGAGTGCGCGCAGCCGTGCCCGCGGCCCTCATCGAACACGTCGCCGACTTTGATGACTCGTTTGCCCTCGCCCTTTTGCACCACCGGGCCGTGGATGCCTTCAACGTCGCGCCCGTCCAGGCCGGCAGCCTGCACCGCGCCCAGCGGTTGAGCCAACTCGCTGCGGCTGCTGGCGTACCCGTCTTGCTCGGCAGCACGGTCGAGCTCGGCATTGGCACGGCCGCGGCCGTGCATTTTGGCGTGGCTACTAAAGCCGTTTGCGCACCCTCGGATTTGGTCGGTCCGGGCCTGTTGGCGAGCGATGTGGTCACGCCGCGCTTGACCTATCAGCAGGGTTGCCTGCACGCTCCGTCCGGCCCGGGATTGGGTGTCGAGTTGATCCCCGATTTGATGGAACAGAAAGGAACTTCATGAGCCAACGCCTCTCCTATGCTAGCACCGGCGTCGATATAGACCAGACCGATGCGGCCAAGCGCGCCATGGCCGCGAGCATGGAAACTGCCGACCCGCGCGTGCTCAACCGGATTGGCGCGTTTGCCACATTGCTCGACGCCCGCTTTCCCGGCTACGCACACCCGGTGTTGGTCCACAAGAGCGAGGAGCCTGGGTCCAAGCAAAAGTTGGCTTTTGCTCACGGTCGCCATCGCGGGGTGTGCTACGATATGGTCAATCACCTCATCGACGACATCATCGTCATGGGTGCCGAGCCGATTTCGATCCAGGACGTCATCGTATGCGGCGCGATGGATGGAGCCATCGTCAACGACCTCGTGGACGCTTTGGCCGATGCCTGCCGCCAACAGGGCTGCACCCTGACAGGCGGCGAAACTTCGGTGCAGCCCGGCGTGGTCCCCGATGGCCTCTACGTGCTGACTGCCAGCGTCATCGGCGTGGTCGATAAGGACAACATTATCGACGGCCAGGCGATTGAGGCCGGCGATCAGGTCTTGGCGCTCGCTTCCAATGGCTTGCACACCAATGGCTACACGCTGGTCCGCGCCCTTTTAGAACGACAACCCGATCTGCTCACCGCAGACGTGGCCGGTGAATCCTTCCTCGAAGCGGTGCTCAAGCCTCATACCTGCTACTTGCAGGCCGTGCGCGGCCTTTTCACCGAATCCGGCCTCCACGGCATAGCCCACATTACCGGCGGCGGCCTCCGCGACAATCTCAGCCGCATCTTGCCGCCGGGCCTCGACGCTCAACTCGACTTGGCGGCTCTACAGATTCCGCCGATTTTCCGCACCTTGCGCGCAGCAGGTGACCTAGAGGTGGAGGACATGCTGCGTACGTTTAACATGGGTGTGGGCATGGCGCTGGTGGTCGCGCCCGAGGCCGTGGAACAGGTGTTGGCTCACTTAGCAGCCCAAGACTGTCGGGCCTATCGGCTCGGAGAAATCGTCGCTGGCGAGCAAGAGGTCGCGTTACAGGGAACGCTCGCTTGGTGAACGATCAATTTTAAAAAAGAGAAGGCGTAGGTGAACGACGCGAGCGGAGCCGCAAGACCCCCAAGACAGAGAAGCCCCTTTGATCGCATCCTAGGGCATCAGTACACGGTTTTCGACGGGTTGGCCGGGATGCAGGTGGAAGACATCTACCAAGATCAGCGCGGCCTGCTGTGGATCGCCACGGCTGATGGCGGCGTAAGTCGGTTCGACGGAGCGCACTTTGATACCTTTGGTCTGTCGGATGGACTACCTAGTCTCACGGTAATGACCATTGCCGAGGACGCGGATGGACGGCTACTCTTCGGTACGCTCGGCGGTGGGTTGGCAGCTTACGACGGGCGTGGTTTTCAGGTGTACACCACCGAGCACGGGCTGCCCTCCAATGACATATTGGGCCTGCAATCCCAAGCCGATGGTTCGATACGGGTTCTGACCGACGCAGGGATAGGCTGGTTTGTCGAAGGGCGATGCGTAGAGTGCGTGACAGAGATTGTGGGTCAGCCGCTAGGGCGGGTGTTCGATATGGCGACCGACGCAACGGGTACGACGTGGCTGGCGACGCTGAAGTGGGGGGTCATTAGCCTAGACGGTCGGCGCATGAGTGCGGAAAACGGCGCGATGCAGTGGCCGTGGAAATTCGCCCAAGACGCCTCCGGCCTGCTGTGGATCGCCTTTCGCTACGTTGGTACCGAAGCCGTTATAGGTCGCTATGATCCAGATAGCCAACAACTCGACCTGATCAAGGCAGACGCAGCTATCGAGGGGACGGAGGCAGTAAATCACGGCACGCGCCATGTGCGCTTGGACGATAGAGGCTGGCTGTGGATGACTCGCCGGGGCGTGCTAGTGTACGACGGAGAGGAGTGGCATCCTTTTTCCGCTGGCTTGCCGGATATTCACTTTTCGGATGCGCGGCTGACCTACGCGGACCGCGAAGGAAATATCTGGGTGGGGCTGTGGGGCGGCGGGTTGGTTTTTTGCGATCCGGTCAGCGTTCAGTTATACACCGAAGCCGACGGCTTGCCCGATAGCGGGGTCCACCAACTAAGCGAAGACCACCAAGGCCGGATCTGGATCGGCACGATGGGGGGGCTAGCCTGTCTTGAAGACGACCGGATTCGCTCAGTGGAGACCGGGCACAAGGTCTCGTCGTTGGCGACAGACCGCCAGGGGCAAGTCTGGCGCGGGAGCCCCGAGGGGAAGGTAATCAAAGGGGTGGGGAAAGAGGCCCAAGTGATCGAGGTGGCAAAAGGCCACGACGCCGAAGAAATCATGCTGTACCCAGACCAAGAAGGACGTATAAGGGTCGGCACTTCCGGGGGATGCTTGGGCAGGATAGAAGACGATCGCTTTATAGCCGAGCAGCAGGGACCTAATTATTGCCGAGTCGCGTTGCAGGATAGCGAAGGCACCTTGTGGATCGGTAGCTATGGGACAACGCCGGCTCTGTACTATTACAAAGACGGCCATTTCCACGCGTCTGACATAGCCGGTATAGAAACCGTCGCTTATGTGAGTGCATTGTGTGACCACGAGGGTGCGCTTTGGATCGGGACGGCCAACGGCCTTTTCTCCTTTGATTACCGCGCCCAACAGGTGCGTCGGTTTACGGCAGACCAAGGCGATCTGTCCGCCAATAGCATCTTGGCTCTGGTCGCTGATCCCGAGCAGGAGTGTCTATGGATTGGGACGAGCGGTGGGGGCGTACTGAAGTACGATGGCCGGGGGTTTCAGAGCATCCGTTTGGGCAAGTCCACCTTGGAGAATATCGTCGAGGCCATTCTGCGCGATAGTCGGGGCCGATTGTGGTTCGGAACGAGGGCGGGGCTGATTGCGTACCAGCCTGGGGATACACCTCCAGGTGTCGTGATCCGCCAAGTCATGGCAGGAAGACTCTTGGAGATGCCCCAAGCCGTGTCCTGCTCGGATAGCACTCCCGAGATTCAGTTTCACTTCCAGGGGCTCAGCTTCAGAAGCGGGGCCGAGCAGATGCGCTACAGCCATCGGCTCGTCGGCCACGGCCCGGCGGAAGAATGGAGTGCATTCACGCCTTCCAACAGAGTGTCGTACAACGGGGTCCCGGTTGGCCAATTCTGCTTTGAGGTGCGGGCCTTAGATCGGGATGGCCTCATGTCGGAAGTAGCCACCCTCGATGTACAGGTGTTCCCCGACGAGAAGAGCGCACGCCTCCAGCGCCTAGAACACATGCACATGCTGCGGGCTTCGGATCAGGAGTTTCTCAGCCAAAGCCAAATCATGACCCGGCTCTTAGAGGAAGTCGCACAGATGGCCGAGACCGATATGACGATGCTGGTGCTGGGTGAGACCGGAGTGGGCAAGGAGGTACTCGCTCAGAGGATCCACAACCTGAGCCGTCGCCGAGGGCAGCCCTTTGTCGCGCTCAATTGCGGCTCCCTGCCCGCTGGGCTGATCG
>JAPOYQ010000080.1:536-5963 GCA_026706505.1 Gemmatimonadota bacterium | reverse complement strand
CGGTTAATCAGGACCTGGTTCTCGAATCTTGGCATCAACTACCTACTTCCGCTTCTAGCGCGCTACCTCGATTTGCTCGCAAGCGCCGGCTTGCTTGCCGGAGTGCCGAAATACGCGGGTCGAGTGCATCGAATTCGCGCCTCAAGCCCCAAGCTCAACGTGCTCAACACCGCCCTGATGACGGCCGGTTCGGGGTATTCCTTCGCTGAGGCGCAGGCGGACCGCAGCTTCTGGGGACGCATCGTCGAGAGCGCAGTCGGCGCACACTTGTTCAACACCGCAGCATCCGATATCCGTCTTCACTACTGGCGAGACGGGTCGCACGAGGTTGACTTCGTCCTGCAGCGGGGCGCTCGGATCGTTGCCATCGAAGTGAAGAGCGGCGCGAAGAGGATGCCCTTGGGAGGCATGGACGAGTTTGAGCAGCGCTTCAGTCCGCGCAGTTCGCTGCTTGTTGGGGAAGGCGGGATACCGCTGAATGAGTTTCTCACGGTACCCGCTCATTACTGGTTTGAGGAAGTATGAATATGATCGTCCCTCGCACCTGCACCGAAATCTCAGCAGGGAATGAGGATCAACATCAGGAGAAGGAGTCTCGGCCTCTCGAAGCGTTCCGGGATGCGCCGGCCTATGTGTTGCTCGGCGATCCTGGGGCGGGCAAAACGACTGCGTTTGAGGCCGAGTGCGAGGCGCTTGGGGAGAAAGCCTGCCTGATTACAGCCCGCGACTTCCTCACCTTCGACCCGCAGTACCATCCTGAATGGCATGACAAGACGCTCTTTATCGACGGATTGGATGAAATCCGCGTCAGTGCGAATGACGCTCGCACACCCTTCAACCAAATCCGCGGCCGTCTCGATGCGCTCGGAAAGCCGCACTTTCGCCTCTCGTGCCGGGAAGCGGACTGGCTGGGGACAAACGATCAGAATCACTTGGAATCCGTTTCGCCGGACTCCAAAGTGACGGTCCTGCGGCTCAATCCCCTGACGGATTCGGACATCGCCGACATCCTGAATGACCGACCGGACATCGGCGATGCTCAGGAATTCATCGCCTTAGCCCAAGAGCAGAGAGTTGATGGGCTGCTGAAGAATCCACAGACCCTCAATATGTTGGTCGATGTTGTGGCCCAAGGCGGCGGGTGGCCAAAAAGTCGCAAAGAAACTTTCGAGATGGCCTGCGGTCAGATGATCCGCGAGCACAACGAAGAGCATCAAGCGGCACAGGAGTCAAACACCCCACCTACACCCGACCAGCTTCTCGACGCCGCTGGGCGGCTCTGCGCCGTTCAATTGATTTCGGGCAAGGCCGGGTTCACGTTGCGCGGACAAGCGGACGGGGGATATCCTGCTCTGGACCAGTACGGCTACGACAGTCCTGAAATACTCCGATATACACTCGCTACGAAATTGTTCAAAGGCGTATCCAATAACCGCTTCGCCCCGGTTCACCGCCACATCGCCGAATTCCTCGGCGCTCGGTACCTCGCCGGAATCATCAATAGCGGGCTTCCTGTTCGACGCGTAATCGCCCTGATTGAGGGAAAGGACGGAACCGTGGTTACGGAGATGAGGGGCTTGTCCGCTTGGCTCGCGGCCCATTGCGAGAAAGCTCGGTCGGACCTCATAAAGCGCGACCCCATCGGCGTCGGGCTATACGGCGACATCCGCGAGTTCTCCACCGACGAAAAACGTGCGCTTCTGAAATGCTTGAACCGCGAGGCGTCCCGACTCGATTCCGCGTTTCTGAAAACTACGGCTTTTGGTGCACTCGCCACACCCGACATGGAACCCGCGCTCAAAGCCATTCTGAGCGATAGCAATCGCGACCGGGACCACCAAATGTTTACCGGTTTCGTACTGCGCTTTCTTAGGGAAGGTGGCCCCCTGCCGAATCTTTCAGAGCTTCTGCTCGAAATTGTCCGCGACGACACGCGGAGGTCGAATAGCAATGCATTGGCCCTCGATGCATTCATCCACAGTTGCCCGAATAGCTTGGACAAAACGGACAAGCTCAAAGCGTTACTAACAGATATTCGCACCGGGAGCATCTCCGATCCCCACAACGAACTCTTCGGAGTTCTGCTCATCCAACTCTATCCCCAAGAAGTGCCACCATCGGAGGTGTGGAACTGCCTTTCCGAGAAGGGGAATTCGGAATTCTTTGGAAGATATTGGCGATTCTGGGCTACCGAACTTCTCAAGAGGTCCTCGGATGAGCAGGTGGTCGAACTCCTCGACAATCTGCAGCAGCGGCTTCCCCACTTGCAGTCTGCTCTGGATGGCCGAAGTTTGGACGATCTTCCTCTCAATCTTCTAGCTCGCGGCCTGAAAGCGCATGGAGACCAACTGGACACGGAGCGCTTGTACGACTGGCTCGATGTGGGTTTCAAAGAGAATCAGGACAGATTTCGGGGCTTTTCCAAAGAAGCTATCAGTGAGATACGCTCCTGGCTAGACCAACGCCCCGAGGTCCAAAAGGCCGTCGTACTGGAGGGACTATCCCGGTGGCCCCAAGCCGACGAATTTAGGTGGCCCGCAAACGTCCGAAACCGTTTGTACGATGCCAGCTTGCCGTCTGACTTCGGCTTCTGGTGCCTGAAACAAGCCGTCACCATGGCGGATACCAAACCGCAAGTTGCCGAATACCTGTTCGAATGGGCATGGGCTGTCTGGTCGGAAAGGAACCGGAGCGTTAACGAGGGTCTGTCAATCGAAATCCTGCAAGAACACGCGCAGAGAAACGAAACGTTGGAGGCGTATTTGAATCGACGGCTTGCTCCCCCGTCTATTTCCCCACGGCAACAGGAACGTCGGGAACGGGACAGACGATACGCCGAAGAGCGAAGGCAGGAAGAGGAACAATGGCTTGAATATGTCCGCTCCAATGAGGCCGTGCTGCGCGAGAATCGAGCCGCCCCCTACTTACTTTGCCAAGTTGCGATCAGGTACTTCGGAGACGCCATCAATGTTCGTATTCCAGGCGGATCAAAGGATATCGAGCAGGAGCTAAGAGATCCGAGCTTGATTGATGCAGTCCGTCTGGGCATCCGTGGCGTTATAGATCGAGAGGACGTCCCGGATGTCGAGGAGATTCTTACGCTCAGAGCAAAAAACCCCATGCACTCTCTTGGCTGGCCTTTTCTGGCAGCCTTGATGGAAATCGAAAGGACGGCATCTGAGGAGATCTGTCGCCTCACCGAAAAACAAATGCACAAGGCACTCACCTTCCATTATTGGTTATCTAGTTCCAAAGAGCCAAATTGGTATCGGCGACTTCTCGATTTCCGTCCCGAAATCGTATCCGAGGTACTGGTACAATACGGCAAGTCTGAACTCCGTGGTGGTAGCGATCATATTCCCGGGCTTTTTGCGCTCGCACATAGGAGAGCCCACGCTCAAGTCGCCAAACACGCAAGCTTGCCACTCTTACGCGCCTTTCCGATTCGTTGCAAGCTGAAGCAGACCGAGGATCTAGATTATCTGTTCTGGGCCGCAATTCAGTACGCTGACAGGGTATCGCTCCAAGAACTAATAGAAAAGAAGCTGTCCCGGAAGAGCATGAATGACGCCCAACGCGTACATTGGTTGGCGGCGGGCATCATCGTTTCGCCGAGGACGTACAACGATCTTCTGAGAGACTTCGCAGAGGGACGCGAGCGCCGAATTCGGAGTTTAGCGGAGTTCTTTTATCTCGAACATAGTAGTACGCAGTTTTCAATTGATGAGTTGGGGATTGCGTCATTGGAACTCCTCATCCGCCTTGTTGGCAGCTACGTCGGCTCCGATCAGTTGAAGGCGGAAGGAAGGGTTACTCCTGAAATGCAAGCCTCTCACCTTGTCAACGACCTGATACAACGCCTCGCCGCTTCTCCCTCCAAAGACGCGAGCGACGCCTTGGATCGCCTTCTCGCCGATCCAGCGCCATCCCGCTGGCGAGACGTACTATCGCGAGCGCAAGATGCCCAACAGGTGACTTGGCGCGACGCCAGTTATTGCCACCCCACTATCGAGCAGGTCTGCCAGACATTGAATGGTGGTACGCCTGCCAACGCCGCCGACCTCGCAGCTCTTTTGGTGGATCGCTTCGATGAGATCGCGGATCGAATCCGTATGAACAATGCCAATTATTGGCGTCCGTACTGGAACGAGGACAAAAACCAGAAACCTATAAATCCGAAGCATGAGAATTCCTGTCGAGATGCGCTGCTCCATGATCTACGTCTATACTTCCCCAATGCCGAACCCGAGGTGAAATCTGTCAACGACAAGCGAGCCGACATACGAGTTTCATATGGAGATTTTCAGGTGCCGGTAGAAATTAAAAGAAACATGAATCGCGATCTCTGGAGCGCACTGCGAAACCAGTTAATCGCCCAGTACACGATTGACCTAGACACAGACGGCTACGGGATTTACTTAGTGTTTTGGTTTGGCGAAATCGATGGGTGCCGCACGCAGCCACCTCCCACCGGCACCCGCCCTGCTAACTCCAAAGAGCTGAAAAAACGACTAGAAGCGACCCTCTCGCCCGACGAAGCGCGCAAAATCTCGATCTGCGTGATCGACGTAAGCCGACCGGATTAATCGCAACAATCGCTATCCGGCGTTTTCAATCGGCTGGTGGAAGTAGTAGCAAAGCCCGTCCGGGGCGACTACGAAGAAAACCTGATATTTCTTTCCATCGCGCTCGTCCACGCGCCAATTGCCCGTCTCGACGCCATTCGCCTCTATCTCGTCGCGGGCCTTGTGGATGTCATTCACCAAAATAGCCGCGCCTTCTTGGCTGGCGTCGCCGCCATTGACCGCAAACCCAATCTGCACACCATCGCGTTCGAGAATGACCGTCGGCACGGGGTTGTCGCGCCTTTCGACCTCCACGAGTCCAAAGGCCGCGCCGTACCACTTCGCGGTTTGGTCGAGGTCTTCCACCGGCAAGGCGAGGATGTCCTCGGCATACGGAAAAGCAGCTTCGTATAGTTTCTCTGCCATGTCTTATTCCTCCGATCTAATAATGAAAAGTAAAGATACCACACTTACTCGTCGTGGATGCGCTAGTCGTAGTTAAGCGCCCGTCGGCACCATCTCACCACCAAACCCAGATTGCAGGGCCTGTTCCATGGAATCAATCTCTTCGGCCGATAGATAGTCGAAGTGCGTTGCGCGTTTGCGTGCGGAAAGGCGGCCCTTGTTTTGCAGGCAAAAGCGAATGAAGAGATCGATTTGTCGGTCGGGCATGTCCACGATCTCTTGGATCGCTTTCTTGGTCTCGTCGTAGTTGGCCAAGAATGCCAATTCATCGGCAAGTTCCGTATCGATGGTCTGCTCGATGAAGCGAAAAGCGCCTCCGCCTGCGGCGTCATGTCGATATAGCGGTACCATACAGCGGTATCGTTGTGCACGATCAAGCGACCATCGGCATCGAGAG
>JAPOYQ010000080.1:0-526 GCA_026706505.1 Gemmatimonadota bacterium | reverse complement strand
ATCGAGAGTGTGTTCTATCAGGGGCATCAGCTTGCGGGAAAATGCTTCTAAGGAAGCATCATAATCGGCAGCGTTCCTCAGCATGGTTGCCGAGATAGGAAACATGACGCCCTTGGGTGTAAAGCCGCGTCGAGCGAGAATGTTGTGGATCAGGAAGCGGTGGATCCGACCATTGCCATCCTCAAAGGGGTGCAGAAAGACAAAACCATAGGCGATGGCCGCGGCCTGCATCACCGCGGGCACATGGCCTGCTTCCATGCGTTCGTGGGCAGCTAGCAAACCCTCCATCAAGTCGGGTAGGTCGGCAGGTACCGGGCTTACAAAGTGAATGTGTTCTTTTTGCCAAGCGACCGTCTCCCCAACGAAGTTCTGGGTCGCTCGGTAGTCGGCCTCGCGAAACCGTGCATCGACAATGCGGTTTTGCACCTCGACCAACTGCGCTTTGCGACAAAAGTCCTCTTGCTCCGCCAGTTGCAGCAGCGCCACAAAACGCTCAGTTCGGGTCGAGGAGGGATTGATCTGTTCG
>JAPOYQ010000559.1 GCA_026706505.1 Gemmatimonadota bacterium | reverse complement strand
CGATCCATTGACACGATTTATTTATCCTATAATGCTATATTGAATTGATACCACACAGGTACCGGAACGGCAGCAAAAGCAAATGCACAGCCGCCTTTGGTGATGCCTCAGAAAGCACTCGATTGAAATAAGGGAGCCGAATCAATGAACCCGCAGGTATCGGTATCAAAAACCGCTCTGGCCGCCTTCTGTCAAGAACATGGAATCAGGCGACTCGCCATCTTTGGCTCAGCGTTGCGAGAGGACTTCGGACCAGAGAGCGATATAGATGTACTCGTCGAGTTCAAACCAGATCGCATTCCTGGACTGCTAGGCGTTGCCGGTATGGAATTGGAATTATCCAAACTGTTTACAGGACGCAAAGTGGATCTGCGGACACCCGAGGACCTAAGCCCCTACTTCCGGCAGGATGTTCTGGCTACGGCGGAAGTCCAATATGATCAAACATGACGAAATGCGCCTACGCCACATGGTCGAAGCGGCGCGTAAAGCCGTGTCGTTTGTGCGCGGCCGAATCCGTAGCGATCTGTACCCCCTCAACGCACCAACGCCAAGCGCCCCACCCCAACAAACGAATCCGCCACCAAGCGATAGAAGTAAATCCCCGAGGCCACCACGCGCCCATCTTGGTCGCGCCCATCCCAAACAAATCGGTAGCGGCCAGCCGCTAATGACCCGTCCACAAGGCGACGCACGGGACGTCCCAACGCATCGTAGAGCACCAGCGCAACCGACGACGCCTGCGGCAGATCAAACGGCAGCGTGACCTCGGCGTTGAAGGGGTTGGGATAGGCCGGATGCAGTGCAAAGTCGGTCGGCAGGGCCACCGCCTTAGACACCCCTTCCTCCGTGAGAAACGGCACCCACGCCACCGCGCCCTCGATCTGTGCTGCAATAGCCGCGCTGTCGGCCCCACTCCAGTAGTTGCCTTGAGCATTCAATTCCTCGGCGTTCAAGTTCTCAAGGGCCGTGGTGTTATTCGCAAAGGTGTTGCCGCTAATCGGCGGCGGCATCCGCGGCCCTTCGACCCGGATGGCCACGGTATTATCCGCAAAGCGATTGCCGACAATGTGCGGCGCAGAGTCCACGGATTGAATGGCCGGCGTCCCGCGGACAAACTCGCTGGTGCGAATCTCCAGCGACTCCACACCGGTTAGCTCCAAACTCCGGCCCCCGACAAACGATCCCATCTCAATCGCCCCTCTCGTCCCCTGCCCCAAGCGCAGACCCGCGGCAACATGTGCCCTGAACGTCGAGTTCCATATCTCCACTAACGACCCGGCGATTTCGGCACCAGCGCGCAAGTTGCGCTCGACCAGCACCTGCGCAAGGACCAAGCGCGCCGCGCCCCCGGCGCGCAGACCATCGCCTTGGTTGGCGACGAGGCGACTGTTGTGCAACTCCACCTCCCCCAGCCACGCTTCCAAATCCATGCCGTGCCCGGTATTTTGCTCAATCTGCGACTCCCACATCTCAATGCGCTGGCCGCGGCCGCCGATGGCCCACACTCCAGTCCGCGGGTCGTCCGGGTCGAGGCGACCATTGTCGATTACAGCGACGCGGATGGCCTCTAAGGATGCGTTGTTGAGCAGGATCCCCTCTTGGCCGTTGCCTTCAATGGTGGCGTTCCGCAGCGCGAGTTGCCCACTGCCAGCGAGGAGTATGGCTGGACCGGCTATCGTAGTAAATTCGCTCCGATCTACTTGGGCTTGGCCATTGAGCCTCAGCCGCAGGCCGTTGCCGCCGCTTTCGCGCACCGCAGAGTCGGCAATGCGCAGGCTCGTCTCCTCGTCAATCTCGCCGCTAAAGGCAAAAGCCGTGCGCGTTAGCTCGGCGTGCTGCACCTCAACTTGGGCACCCGGCAGCACGTGAATGCCATACCACAAGCCGTCGTTGTCCGGGCCGGGATCGGTAGTCAGCTCTGCCCGCTGTCCGGCCATCCCCTCAATCGTCAATGCACCTTCCACGATCAACTCGGCGAAGTCCGGGGACACGCCGCGCCGGCTGAGATCAAAGCGGGCAAAAGACACGCTGCTCGGACCGATGTACAGTTCGGACCCAGCCGGCACCACCAAATCCGCGTACACAGCCTGCTCGCCTAGCCACTGTGTCCGCCCCGGAGGCAGGCGGAAGCCGACAATCCCGCGATGGGCGTGTTCAATGGCGATGGACGCTGGATCGACCGCTTGGCCGTCGAGCAGGTAAATGCCCGACCAATCCAAGGGGCCAGTGCGCGGCGCACTCGACGCAAACGATGCGCCCTCGCCGATTTTGAGATCGCCATAGACAATCAGCTCGCTGCGATCTGGATCAAACCCCGTGCCCTGTGCATCGCCGCGGGCAAAGCGGACCTCCGCACCAGCTTCAATAGTCAGCGTCGCACCCGGCATCACGACCACGTCTCCGTCCAAATCCACCCGTCCCGTCCACGTCGCGTCGCCGACAATGTGGCCGGGGCGTTGCTGCCGCACCACATCGACGACCATCGCGGCACCTTGCGGGCGGATGTTGTCTATAGCCACGCCCAACGGCAAGTTCCGCGCAAAGCCCGTGTGTCCGCTGAAGGCCGGATTCGTGTCCCAAGCAAAGCGGCGGAAGCGCACGCCGTCAAAAGGGTCGGTCGCGTCGCCTTTGTTGCCGTTGTGCATTGAGGAGTACGCCACGTCCCGCGCCCAAAAGTCGAGATGGTCCCGTCCTTCCACTACATCGGGGTCGCCGTTGGGGGCAAAAAGCCCATCGGCGCAGACCAAATCGACCCGTTTGTGGAGTTCTTCGTCGTTGTCTGCCTGTTCGTCTATGTGCCAGATGAGCAGGCCGTCTTGTGGGATATTGCGGTTGTAGTACGAGCCGTCGGCGCGCCGATGTTCCAGCAGGAAGTACTCGTCTTGAGTCAGGGGAATTTTATACGCCTTCCGATCGCTGAAGATCTCCCCGATCTCTAGCCCTGAGACGCTCCCTGCCACTTCCACCACCTCGATCCAACCGAGGGTAGCTAGCGACCAAGCCGAAAAGGCGTTGGGGCCATCTTCTACGCCCCAACCAAGCGTCCCCCAACCCATGATTCCCCAATTGCCAATACCCGCAGAATCGTTCTCTGGATCCAACTCGGCCACGGTCAACGCCGTCTGATCGAAGAGATCGGGCAACCCCAACACGTGCGCGAACTCGTGGCACATCGTCGAGGCCGTGATGCTAAAGGTGTGGCCCCGCTGCGTAGTGCCGCCGAAACCTGTAAAGCGACTCCGCACCCGCACAAAGCCGCCATTGGCTGCCGGATCGCCGCTGATGTAATCGGCGTTTAACCCCAAGCTGGCGATGCCAGTGGCCACGCCGACAAAAAAATCGCGGGGCGAGGTATGTAGATTGATAAAGACGATATCGACATACCCGTCGTCGTCGCCGGAGTTGGGCACTCCATCGGGGCCGTCGTTGTCAAAGAGACCGAAATCGACGTCTGCATCCGCCGCGGTGAGGACCTCCAAGTTGAAGCGCCCGAATTGGCCTAGGCTGCCTGGGATCTCGGCCAGATAGGTCTCGGCATTGTCGCGAGAGCGATAGCGCCGAGGCAACACTTGACCATCGACGTGGAGCCGTCCGGCCGACATCTCGCGGTAGAAGTGGGCAAAACTGCCGGGCAACTCATCGTCGAAAAGATCGTTCGCCCAAGGGGGCGCAGTGGCAGGGGCACCCTCGTCTGCAAACTGCGCGAAGATAACCAGCGCACTCAGGTGCTCCGGCGTCTGCACAACCTGCTGCGCCGACGACTCCAACGCCGCGCAGGCGAACTCGGCCGCTAGGGCTTGGTATGGGAAGACGAGAAGGAGGAAAAGGAACAACTTACACGCCATTCCTTTAGAGCGGCATACTTCAAAACTTATCAATCGGCATCTGCCGACACTCGCGGATAAAGATTTCGGCTTCGCGGCCATAGGTGAGAAAGGGGTCGTCGAGGCTGAGGAACTTATCGTCGCCCACGCAAATGGAGTCCCAATCAATTTGGTAGCGCGTCTTCTGGTCGGTCAGCGCTCTCATCACGCGGGAGCGGGCGCAAGCGCGGGTATCGGCCGGGGGATGCGTGATGGCTTGGTTGATTTGTTCGTCGCTGACGACTCGCTTGACCATCCCGCGCTCGTACAAATCGAAATAGAGGCTCCGCGCCGTGTTGAGATTGTGGTATTCCAAATCCAAACTTTGGATCCAAGTATCCTGCCAGTCCAACCCCTCTTCCCGCATGAAGTACTCCAACAGCCACTTCTTAGCCACCCAATCGACGCGATCGACCAAGCACCCGGGATCGTGTTCTAAGGCGTCGATGACAAAGCGCCACTCGTCCAACACCCAGTCGCCCTCTTCGTCCCGTCCGCGCAGATGGCGCTCGGCCAAATCGAGATACGCGCGCTGTATCTCCGTCGCCGTGGTGTAGCGGCCGTCCTCTAGCTGCACTTCCCAGCGATAGGTCATGTCGCGTGAAATGTCGCGGATGGCCTGCACGGGATCGAGGAGCTTGATATCGTCGCAGATCACGCGCTCTTGCTCTTCCAAAAGCTGCAACACCAAGGCCGTGGTACCCACCTTCAGGGCCGTGGCGTACTCCATCATGTTCGAGTCGCCCACCAAGAGGTGCAGGCGGCGGTACAATCCCCAGTCGGCCAGCGGCTCGTCGCGCGTGTTGATAATTGCGCGACTGAACTGGATCCACTGGTAGATCTCGGTGACGATGTGATCGGCCCGCTGTGAGAGTTGGAATTCAACGCCTTCGTCCTCGGCACTGCCGTACTCGAAAATATCCGTGTGGCAACCGACTCGACCGGCACCGGCGAATATCTGGCGGGTGACGAAAAAGGGCAGCATGGTCGGCAGCAGCACTTGCGAAAACGGCACCTCCCGCCGCACGAGGTAGTTCTCGTGGCAGCCAAAAGTAGCCCCTGTGTAGTGGTCGATGTTGTTCTTGAAAAAGGCCGCGCTATCGGCCAAGCCAAGCTGATCTAGCGCGCGCTGCACCAACCGCTCGCCAGCTCGGTCGGCAGCCACTAAATCAAAAAGCCCGGTGCACTCCGGAGTGGCGTACTCGACGTGTCCCATATCGATGTACACTCGACCGCCGTTGAAGAGAAAGCCGCCATTGCCGGGCGGCTCGTCGCGGCCCCGATAGTGCATATCGACAATGCCCAAGTGCTCGCGGTAGAACACACAGTCTTTGGCCTTTATCGACACGAAATCGGGACTTAAAAAGGGATCCGAAGCCGGCGGTAGACAGCCGTATTCGGTTTCCAGTCCGTAGATGCGACCTTCCATACTAAGCCTCGAAGTAGGGAGCGAGTGGCTCGGCTAGTTGTTCCGCAGTGAGCAGGCGGAACTTCGACTTGGCGGCGCGGTCGCGGTCGAGCACCGCAGCCTCGACTGTCAGCCCTTGCAAACCGCCCTTTAGAAAATCGCGCACAGCCTCCGCGCTGGGCACCTCTCCATCTCCATCGCGGGCGTCGAGGGTCAACCGGCCCAATCCCCACACCTCCAACGCCGCGCTCAAGGCTTGGTCGCGAGGAAGCTCTGGGCTAGTCTCTTGCAATTGTGCCGTCATGGCCTGTGCGCTCTCTGCGTTGCCGCTGATGGCCGCCGCCCCACCACTTTGGGCAAAAGACCCATCGGCGTCAATAGTAAAAAAGGCGTCTCCGCCGCCATCTGGGTCTAGCTCGGCCATCATCACGCGGGCGACAAAGGGCGAGCGAAAGAGCTCGTCGAAGGCCGCCTTCATCAGCGGGCCGATGCCAAAGCTGACCAATCGCTGCAAGGTCACGTCGTTGGCCGATAGGTTGAACCCCTCGAGATGGGCGATATCGATGACGGCTTTGCGCAACTTTTCGATGTCAGCCGGGTGCCCCACGGCCGCAAAGGCGATCTCGTCGTACACCTCAAAGAGCTTGCGCGGGCCTGGAGTAGCCGTCAGCAGCAGTACCCCGTCGGCGTACGT
>JAPOYQ010000034.1 GCA_026706505.1 Gemmatimonadota bacterium | reverse complement strand
TGTGAATGGCCCGCAAATCAAAGCGCGCACCCACGTCTGCCACTAACTCTGGGCGGGCGGTGGACAGGCCACCGGCACCCACGTCGTGAATGCTGATGATGGGATTTTTCGCACCAAGCGAGATGCAGCGGCTGATTAGCTCTTGGCAGCGGCGCTGCATCTCGGGATTGTCGCGCTGCACCGAGGCAAAGTCGAGGTCTTCGCTGTTGGCACCCGTGTCCATGCTAGAGGCCGCGCCCCCGCCGAGGCCGATGAGCATGGCCGGCCCCCCGAGCTGAATGACGCAATCGCCCGCAGTCGGAGTTTTCTTTTCCACGTGCGCGGCGTCGATGAGGCCAACGCCACCAGCGACCATGATCGGCTTGTGATAGCCGCGCCACACCCCAGTGCTGTCGTCTTCCAAGGTGCGGAACATTCCGAGGATGTTAGGTCGGCCAAATTCATTGCCAAAGGCCGCGCCGCCGATCGGCCCTTCGGTCATAATGGCGAGCGGAGTAGCCAAGCGGTCCGGGAAGGCCGCGCGCTCTTTTTCCCACGGCTGGGCAAACTCAGGCAGGCGCAGATGCGAGGTAAAAAAGGCGCACAGGCCCGCCTGCGACCAACCGCCCGTGCCAGCCGCCCCCTCGTCGCGAATCTCCCCTCCAACTCCAGTAGATGCCCCTGGATAGGGCGCAATGGCAGTAGGATGGTTGTGAGTCTCGACCTTAATCAAGACGTGAGCCTGCCGCTGGCGATATCCATAGCAAAAACCCTCGTCTAGCTGCGGACCAAAGACCGGCATATCAAATCCTTCGATCACGCCGGCGTTGTCGGAATACGCCTTAACCGTGCCTTCGGGATGAGCTGCGTGCGTGTGGCGAATCATGTCGAAGAGCGAGCGCGTCTCGCGCTGGCCGTCGATGACCCAATCGGCGTTGAAAATTTTGTGGCGGCAGTGCTCGGAATTGACCACCGCAAACATCATCAGTTCCACATCGGTCGGGTCGCGGCCGACAAAGGCGTGCAGCGCATAGTCAATTTCCTCGTCCGAGAGAGCCAAACCCATCTCGCGGTTGGCATCCACGAGCGCACACCGCCCCTCGGCCTGCACCGGAATGTGGACTAGCGGCTTGAGATCCACGCGGCGAAAGAGGGTCTCTAAGGAATCGAGCGGAGCCTCGATCATGCGGTCGTAGAGCAACGGCAAAACCGCGCTGGGCACAGTATCGGCGGCAAAAGCATACAACGTGCCGCGCTCGACGCGATGCACAAATTCGAGGCCACAGTTTCTAAGGATGTCCGTAGCCTTGCTCGACCACGGAGATGTCGTGCCCGGCCGCGGGCCAATGGCCACCTCATTGCGCGCCCGCGCCGGCAAGGTAGCGTCCACATCGAGGATGCGCATGAGCCGCGCCATCTCGTCGTCAGCTAAGGCGCGCGCACATTGCACGGCATAGAAGTACGTGGCACTCAGATCTTCAACTTCGGGCGCGCAACGCTGACAGCGCGCTAGGAGCGACCGGCGGCGAAGGGACGACAGGGCCGGGGGGCCGACAAAGGCGAGCAACATGGGATACTTTCTAACGGGAAGAGGTTCAATAAAAATGTAGGTGCTGCCGTGAATACCCTCAAGGATGGGGTCAGCTCGATAAGCTTATTTTTGCACCTGTGTATATAATGTCTATTTTCAGAATCTAGTCTGTGGAACTGGAGGTTCCTATGTCATTTGCTACGCACAGCGAAAACGCCGAGTACATTGAAGCTCTTTACGAGCAATACCAACGCGATCCCAGCTCGGTCCCAGAAGAATGGCAACACTTCTTCCGCGGCTTTGAATTTGGCTTCGCGCGCTCTGTGACCGAGAGTGAGAGCGAACCAGCAGAAGCCTCGCCGCAGCAGCAGTCCATAGAAGAAGCCACTGAGGGCCTTTTGGTCCTCGAAGGCGTCCAATCCCTCGTGCAGGCCTATCGGCAAATGGGCCACTTCGTCGCCCGGCTCGACCCGCTGGGGTACGACCGCCGGAGCCTGCCGCTGTTAGACCTGATAGAATTTGGCCTCGCCGAAGAAGACCTCGACAAGACCGTGGGTAACGGCGGATTCCTCGGGCGCACGGACGGCACGTTAAAGGGGCTGTTGAGCAAGGTGAAAACCACGTATTGCCGCTCCATTGGCGTCGAATACATGGACATCCCGGACAAGGAGCAGCGCGACTGGCTGCAAGAGCGGATCGAGCCTTGCCTCAACAATCCCAATTTGTCCGAAGAAGCCAAGCGTCAGGTGCTCGCGCGACTGATCGCCGCCGAGGAATTCGAGCAGTTTCTGCACACGCGCTACGTCGGGCAAAAGCGCTTCTCGCTCGAAGGGGCCGAGTCCATGGTGCCGCTCTTGGACGAACTGGTCAGCACCGGCTCCAAGCTCGGCGTCGAAGAGGTGGTCATCGGCATGGCCCACCGCGGCCGGCTCAACGTACTGGCGCACCTTTTGCACAAGCCCTACGAGGAAATCCTCGCCGAGTTCGAGGGCGCCGACCGCACCGACCGCGACGACGACGAGGGCGATGTCAAATACCACAAGGGCTATTCCTACGACCACGTCACCGAGGAGGGACGCAAGGTCCATCTCTCACTCAGTTTTAATCCCAGCCACTTAGAGCTAGTCGACCCAGTCATCGAGGGCATCGTCTATGCCAAGCAGACT
Source organism: Gemmatimonadota bacterium (assembly GCA_026706505.1). Next base: position 3,293 of record JAPOYQ010000034.1, on the reverse strand, counting down.
TACTTGCACGACGCAGAAGGAGAGCGGGTGGTCCCAGTCCTCATCCACGGCGAGGCCGCCTTTACCGGCCAGGGCATCGTCTCTGAGACCCTCAATCTCTCCGAACTGCCCGGCTACCGCACCGGCGGCTCCGTCCACATCATCATCAACAACCAGCTCGGCTACACCGCCCTAGCCGACGAGACGCGCTTTACCCCCTATCCGAGTGACATAGCCAAGGAGATTCAGGCCCCCGTCTTCCACGTCAACGCCGACGACCCTGAATCCGTGGTACAAGCAGCGCGAGTGGCGATGGAGTTCAGGCATCGCTTCAAGGTAGATGTCATCATCGATTTGTGGTGTTATCGCCGCCACGGCCACAACGAAGCCGACGACCCAACCCTAACCCAGCCGCTGATGTACAAGAAAATCGCCGAGCATCCGACGATTCTCCATCTCTATTCTTTCCAGCTCATTGCCCAAAATAAAATCTCCCAAGAGGAAGCCGACGATATTCGCGCGCGAATCCGCACCCGGCTCGAAGAAGCCCAGCAAATCGCCCGCCGCCTGCAAGTCCAGCCCCAAATTTCGTCCTTCGGGGGCGTCTGGCAGGGCCTGACTTGGGCACCCGATGACTGGAGCGCCCAAACGGCCGTCGATGCCAAAATCCTGCAGCGGATCGTCGAGCGGGCGACCCAAGTCCCCGAGGGGTTTTCCCTACACCGCACAATCCAGCGGATGGTCGAAGCGCGCCGCGCCATGGCCGCTGGCCAAGCACCCATCGACTGGGGCTGCAGCGAGGTGATGGCCTTCGGTTCGTTGCTGCGGGAGGGCGTGGCGGTGCGCCTGACTGGCCAAGATACCCAGCGCGGCACCTTTGCCCACCGCCACGCCGTCTGGCACGACACGGAAACGGGCGCAGAGCACGTCCCCTTGCAGTGCTTGGAGCGCGATCAAGCCGACTTCGTCGTGATCAACACCATGCTGTCGGAGCTAGCAGTACTCGGCTTTGAGTACGGAATCAGCTCGGCGGACCCGAGGCGCTTGGTCTTGTGGGAGGCCCAGTTCGGCGATTTCGTCAACGGCGCGCAAATGATCATCGACCAATTTCTCTCTAGTGGCGAAGCCAAATGGCAGCGGATGAGCGGCTTGGTCCTGCTGTTGCCACACGGGTACGAGGGCATGGGGCCCGAACATTCGAGCGCGCGGCTGGAGCGCTTCTTGCAATCGTGCGCCAAAAACAACATGCAAGTGGCTTATCCAACCACGCCTGCACAACTTTTTCACATCTTGCGGCGACAGATGCACCGCAACTTCCGCAAGCCACTGGTGCTGATGACCCCCAAGAGCCTTCTGCGGCACAAGCAATGCGTCTCAGAGCTAGCAGAGTTTTCCACGGGAACGTTCCAGCGGGTCATCGACGACGCGGACGTCGCCGATCCAGCCGCCGTCAGCCGGGTAGTGTTATGCACCGGCAAGATCTACTACGACTTGGTGGCTGCCCGCGGCGAGCAAAACGACAGCGACGAAGTAGCGCTGCTGCGCGTCGAGGAACTCTATCCGTTCCCAACCGCCGAACTCCAAGCTGCGTTTGAGCGCTATCCTGCGGCCGAGCAGTTCTACTGGGTGCAGGAAGAATCTCAGAACATGGGCGCTTGGTCCTTTGTCCAGCCCCTCTTAGACGAACTACTGCCCGCGCACTGCAAGCTGAACTACGTGGGCCGCGACGAAGCGGCCAGCCCGGCTACCGGCTCCGGGCACCTTCACGAAACCGAGCAACGGGAAATCGTCGAGCAGGCACTAGGCCAAGGCCGTGAAATGGTGCTGCATCAGCGGCGGCAATCTGGTTAGGAGCATTTGCATGTCAGTACAAGTCGAAATACCGAGCATGGGCGAATCGGTCAGCGAGGTAATTCTCCTCGAATGGCTCAAGGGCGATGGCGAGCGCGTCGAGCAGGACGAGCCGCTCTGCGTGCTGGAGACCGACAAGGCCAACGTCGAGCTGCCGTCCCCAGCCAGCGGCGCGCTCAAACACCTACAACCCACCGACACCACGCTAACCATAGGAGCGGTAGTCGCGGAGATAGATGAATCAGCACAAGCTGCCGCTCCGGCTCCAGCGTCCAAACCCGAACCCGCCGCGCCCAAACCCGAACCCACCCTAAGCCCAGCCGTGCGCCGCCTAGTCGAAGAGCACGAGTTGGATCCAACTGCCATTGAGGGCACGGGCAAGGACGGGCGGCTGACAAAAAAGGACGTGCTCGCCCACCTAGAGACGCTATCCGCGCCCGAACCCGCTCAACCATCACCTGCACCTGAACCTGCTCAACCACCACCTGTACCCAAACCTGCTCCGCCGCCTGAGCCTGAATCCACTCCTGCGCCCGAACCCGCTCAACCGGCTCCTGCACCCGCCAGTCCCGATCTCACCCGCCGCGAGCCAATGAGCCGGCTCCGTCAGCGCATTGCCGAGCACTTGGTCGCCGCGCAACACAACGCGGCCATGCTGACGACCTTCAACGAAATCGACATGAGTGCGGTGATGCAGCTCAGAGCCAAGTACAAGGAGCGCTTTGCCCAAGTCCACGGCTCATCGCTGGGGCTGATGTCCTTCTTTTCGCGGGCCGCTGTCCTCGCGCTCGGCGACTTTCCAGCGATCAACGCGCAGATCGACGACACGCACATTGTGTATCACGACTTCGTCAATTTGGGGATCGCGGTGAGCACGGAGCGCGGTCTAGTCGTGCCCGTCTTGCACCGCGCCGATCAGATGTCCATCGCCCAACTCGAAAGCAACATCAAGCGACTCGCGCTGAGTGCCCGCGACAACAAGCTGGCCATGGACGAGCTAAGCGGCGGCACCTTTACCATCACCAACGGTGGGGTCTTCGGCTCGCTGCTTTCCACGCCGATTCTCAACGCACCGCAAAGCGGCATTCTGGGAATGCACGCGATCCAAGAGCGGCCCGTAGCCGTCGAAGGCCAAGTGGTGGTTCGACCGATGATGTACGTGGCGCTGTCCTACGACCATCGGCTCGTCGATGGCCAGCAATCGGTCTCGTTTTTGGTGCGGCTGAAAGAGCTGTTGGAAGATCCAGCGCGGCTACTGTTAGAGGTCTAACCAGCACCACGCAAAAAGGAACAACTGTGAGCGACACTGCATTCGACTTAGTGGTTATCGGAGCGGGGCCGGGCGGCTACGTGGCCGCGAGCAAGGCGGCGCAACTAGGCATGAAGGTAGCCTGTATCGACAAAAGCTACCTCGGCGGCACCTGCCTCAACGTCGGCTGCATCCCCAGCAAAGCCTTGCTGGA
>JAPOYQ010000367.1 GCA_026706505.1 Gemmatimonadota bacterium | reverse complement strand
CCCTCGGCGTTGGGATTGGATACGACCCCAATGTTAGGAGTACTGGCCGCGGCGATGTCGATGGGCAGCGGCAGGGAGAACCACCCGAGGTCTTCGTCGGGGACGGGGACGACGATCTCGGCCTTTTCGATACTGTATATCTGGGCAATGGCTTGGCCGGCGTTGAGGTGCTGGCCGACATCGACGCGGGCGGTGCGCACCCGGCCGGCAAAGGGAGCGTACACCTTGGTGCGGTCGAGACGCAGCTGCGCTTCGGCGAGGCGCGCTTCAGCCCCTTGGAGGCTAGCCTCGGCAGCGCGTAACTGGGGTTTGCGCAGCACCAAGTCAGTGGGGGCTTCTTCGGCGTGGAGCCGCTCCCACTCCTCCTCGGCGATGGCGGCCTCCTCGCGGGCCAAGTCGAGTTGGTAGCGCGCCTGCGCCACTTGGACCGCGGCTTGTTGCACAGCGAGCTCGTAATCGCGCGGGTCAATCCGAAACAGCAGCGCGCCCTTGGCAAAGGTCCCGCCGGGCTTGAAATCGGCGTCTTTCCACACCACAATACCCGAGACCTGCGGCACTAGATCAATCTGGGCGTCAGGGCGCACCGTGCCCTGCCCTTCAACCACGATCTGAACCTGTTGCAGCGGAGCGGCGATGGCTTCGACGAGCGGACCGGCATAGGAGCGGGCAACGCGCTGGGGCGGCTCGCGCATCGAAGCCAGTAGTTGGTAGGCTCCAAAGCCAAGGGCGAGGATGAGGATCGGCAAAATTATTTTGAAGACGCGCATCATTGCTGAATCTCCGCGTGCTGAGAGGCAAGGGCAAAGCCGCCGCCAAGGGCTAGGTGCAAATCGATGCGTGTATCGAGGCGCTGGCGGCGAACGGCGAGCAGGCGGCTCTCGGCGTCAAAGGCCCGGCGCTGCGACTCTAGCAGGGCGATGAGATCGGCAAGCCCTCTGGCGTAGCGATCTTCGGCTAGGGCGCGCGCGGCCACAGCTTCTTCTGCGGCCGTGGCTAGTGCTCGTTCTTGGTCGGCGAGCAAGCCTTCGGCATTCAGCGCCGCCTCCACCTCGCCGTATGCTCTAAGTGCACTTTGCGCGTAGGTAAAGACAGCTTGCTCGGCCGCGGAAGCGGCCTGATCGACGCCCGCGCGCAGACGCCCACCTTGCAGCAAGGGCTGCGCGATATTGCCCACGAGATTCCACACCGAAAAATCGCCGTCGAGCAAGTCGCTCAACGCGCTCGACGAGCGGCCCGTAGAGGCCGTCAGGCTGATGCGGGGCAACAGGGCGCGGCGGGCTTGGACCAGCCGACGGTCGGCCGCGGCGAGACGACGCTCAGCAGCCACGAGGTCGGGGCGTCGGCCTACGAGTTGGGCTGGCAAACCGGCTGGAACCGGGCCACCAACAGCGGGCAACTCGTCTCCGACTTTAATCCGGGCGCTGGGATAGCGTCCCAAGATCAATTCAAGTTGGCGCAGCACAGCATCCCGTTGCTGGCGGCGTTGGGCGAGGGTCGCTTCGGCCGCGGCCAAGCTCGACCGGCCCAAGCGCACATCGAGCGACGAGCGCAAGCCACGGCGATAGCGATCTTCGATCTGCTCGGCGGAGAGCCGGTAGTTTGCAACGGTCGCCCGCGCCAACTCGACTTGGTGACCCGCTTCGACCGCAGCGAAATAAGCCCGCGCCGTCTGCGCTGCCAACGAGAGGCGCGCCGCGCGAAAATCAGCGGCTGCGGCATCGGCGTCGGCGAGCGCAGCTTGGGCACCAGCGCGCAGGCGACCCCATAGGTCGGCTTCCCAACTCGCGGTCAGATCGACGCCAAAGGACGTACTCTTGGAGGTCAAGACCTGGTCTGGGTCTCTCCCGGGGATGGGCAGGCCGACGAAATTCTGTTTGCGCCGCGAGCCATTGGCATTGACGCCGAGTTGAGGCCAGAGCGGCGCGCCAGACGCCCGGGCTTGGGCCTGGGCTTGGGCCAGACGCGCACCGGCGATCTTGAGATTGTAGTTGTGCTCCAAGGCCAACGCCACGAGGCTATCGAGGCGCGCGGCCCCCATATCGCGCCACCAGTGATCGGCGACCGCATCCTCTGAAGCCCCAGCCGTCCATTGGTCCGGCTCGGCCAAGTCTAGGGCCGGGTATTCAACTTTGGGAGTTGAAGCACAGGCGAGCAGAAACAACACCGGGAGGCACAACGGCCTCATGGCAATTCTCCAGGGGAAGCAGCAAAGTCCGCGTACAGGGATTCTATTTGTGTGAAACCGGGGTCCTGATCTAAGACGAAGAACGCGTGATGCAGTTCCAAACACTCGCCGGCTGTCAGCTCTAAGTCGCCTTCTACCAGCAGGCCCGTACCCAGCAAGTTGGCGCGGGTAAACCAAGTGACCGGATGGCGCGGGTTGCTCGGGTGATCCATGAGCGCGACAAAGCCGCCGCTTTTCCCGCGTGCTCCCACCCAACGGGCGTGCTGGTGCATGATGTTTGCGTGGCCCTGGCGTCCCTCACTGCAATAGTGGTCGGCTTCGGCAAAGGAAGGCCCCATGCGCAACACGAGACCCGAGTAGCGCGCCGCCCGCGAGGCTCCCATCACCAGCCGGTCGCCGGCTGGCTCGATGCGCGTGGATATCCGCAGACAGTAGCCGCCTTCAGCACTGTAAAAGCCAAAAGAGCGCGACTCCCGCGCTATGAGCTGGTCGCGTCCATCGAGCCAAGAAAGCGACTCAGTCACATGGTCCGTGCTCAAGGCCGTGAAGCCATCGTGATGCTGCACGCCGTGGCTGTTGTCAACGTGTTCGTACTTCTTTGTTTCCGGCAAATACCAACGCCCTCCCCACAAATTCGCGTCGTTGACGTGGACCCAGCCGAAGAACAGCCCCGTATGCCAAGCGTGGTCGGGTGGACGATACTCGGTTACGAGCTGGCCGGAAAGCGTGTACAGCGGCGCGAAGCAGGGCTTGGGCGATTCGCTGCGGGGCAGCTCCTCGGTAGCGCGGTACAAGGCGAGCAGCCGATCGCTCGCGTGGATTTCAACACCGAGGGCGTTTTCTCGCAATTCAAAAGCACACATAGTTATTTCTCCAATTCTCGTTTGAACCATGCTATCGTCCGGCCCAACCCCTCGTCCGGCCCCACGCGGGGCGTCCAGCCGAGTAGGGAGCGGGCCTTGGCAATGTCGGGCAGGCGCACCCGAGGGTCGTCCTGCGGCAGCTCGCGGAAGGCGATGCAGCTCTTGGACTCGGTCATGGCAATGATCTTGTGGGCCAAATCTAGCATGGTGATTTCACTGGGATTGCCGAGATTGACCGGGGTGGTCACGTCGGACAGCATGAGCTTATAGAGGCCGGCGATCAAATCGCTGTAATGGCAGATGCTGCGCGTTTGCTGGCCGTCGCCATAGACAGTCAGATCGCGGCCCTTGAGGGCTTGGATGATGAAATTGGGCACGGCGCGGCCGTCGTCTTGGCGCATGCGCTCGCCATACGTATTGAATATGCGCGCAATGCGCACGTCCGTGCCGTGCATGCGGTGGTATGCCATAGTCATGGCCTCGGCAAAGCGCTTGGCCTCGTCGTACACGCCGCGGATGCCAATGGGATTGACGTTGCCGAGGTACTCTTCGGACTGGGGATGCACCAAGGGGTCGCCATAGACTTCCGACGTAGAGGCCAGCAGGAACTTGGCCTGCTTGGCCACGGCCAACCCCAAGGTCTTGTGCGTGCCCAACGCGCCGACCTTGAGGATGTTGATGCCCAACCGCTCGAAATCGGCCGGGCTAGCTGGGCTGGCGAGATGCAGGATGAAGTCGAGCGGACCATCTACGTGGATGTAGTTGGTCACATCGTATTGAATAAACTGGAAGCGCGAGTGGCCGAGCAGATGGGCGATGCTCTCGGGCCGGCCCGTGAGGAAGTTGTCCATGCAGATGATTTCGCAGCCTTTTTCCAGCAGCAGGTCGCTCAGATGCGACCCCAAGAAACCCGCGCCGCCGGTGATCAGCACGCGCATTATGTAGAAGAAGTCTCCAGCCCCATCTTCTGGTGCTGGCTCTGCAGGGCCTCTTGGTATCTGCGTCGGCCTTCCTCATCGATCTTGCAACTGACGCCTTCAAAGACCATGGCAAAAGCGCGGCGGTGGCGCTGCGACGAGCGATTGGGGTCGGCCCGGTGGATGACTTCGCCGTGGTGGACCACTGCGTCGCCGGGCTGCAAATGCACCGCGACTTCGTTGGCTTGGTCTTGGGGGCCGTAATCGGCAATGCCCTGCGAAAAACCTAAGACCGCAGTGCGGTTATGCGGCCGGATGCCCTTGCGGTGCGAGCCGGGGCTGTAGCGCAGGCAGCCGTTTTCCTCGTCAACAGGGTCGAGGGCCAGCCAGATGGAGGCGACGTTGGGCGGCGTGAGGTTGAAGTAGAAATTGTCCTGATGCGGCGGCGTGGGGTGTTCGGTCTGCGGCGGCTTGTTGAACCACTCGGGTTGGCTCACCTGCGCGGCTTCGCCGATGAGGGTTTGGGCTAGGGATCTCCAGCGCAGTTGGTCGCGGTACTCGGAGAAGAAGGCGTCGTATTTGCCCATGTGCTGTAGTTGTTTCAGGGTTTCGGGTCGGTCCTTGTCTTGGTAGAAGGCGGCCTGATCGGGCAGGGTCGGCACCACTTCGCGGACGTAGCGGTCGACTTGGGCCGTTAGATCTTTGAGTTCGTCGAGGGACAGGAAGTTACGCACGAGGACGAAGCCGTCGCGGTCATAATCAGCTTTATAGGAAGTGTAGTCGGACATGGTGGCGCTCCCTTCGGCTCTGCTCAGGGCAGGCTCTCAGTTTTTTGGTCGCTCTGCGAAATGGACTCGTATTCAACCGTATCATTTTAACTAACTTCATCAAGAAATGACAGTCAAGGCGATCTATCCCCTAACTTTTTTCATATCAACTAAAATTTTAGTTGACAAACCAAATGCCGTCGAGTATACTCAACTAAATTCTTAGTTGAAAGGACTTGCTATGGCGACCAGAGACAAACCCGACAAAAAGCTGACCCCGCTCGAAACGCTCATTATGAACGTCCTGTGGGACGAGTCGCCCGCAGCCGTCAAGCAGGTGCAGGAGCGGCTAACAGCCGTCAAGCCGATGGCTTACAATACCGTGCTGACCATCCTGCGCATCCTGCGCGAGAAGGGCTTTGTAGTCTCGGAACGAGAAGGCCGGTCCGATCTCTATCGCCCGGTGGTCACGCGCGAGGATATGGGGCGGCGCTCGCTGGGCGAAGTCATCGACTCGTTCTTTGCCGGCTCAGCCGAAGCGCTGGTCAGCCAACTGCTGAACGGTCAAGCGCTCACGGACGAGGAATTGACGGCGATCCGGGCAGAGCTGGACAAAACCCTCGAGCGCAGAAAAGGAGACTAGCGATGAATGCGGCTTTGAACGAGTTAGGTAGTAAGCTATTTAGCTGGTTTGGTCAGTTGAGTATCGAACTAGCGGCGCTAGCGGTCTTAGTCCTAGTGGCCAGTCGGCTGTTACCGATAAAATCGCCGGCCTTGCGCCACCTGTTATGGGCAATCGTGTTGCTCAAGCCGCTCGTCTCCGTCGCAATTAGCTCGCCCTATACGCTATTCACGCCATTGGTGTCGCTCGTGGAATCTAGTCGAGATGCCTTTGCGCCCTTGCCCGTCGAGCATCCAACGATGCAAGTAGTGGCTCCTCCAACAATTGCCACCAGTAGTGTGCGACTTACGCTGGCCGGCTGGGGAGCAATACTGTGGCTGGTAGGCGCAGCGCTGCTCATCGGACGGATACTGATCGGCTACGGCATCGTCTGGCGCTTGCGGCGACAAGCGCAAGTGCAGCACGACGGTCCGCTTTGCGACGCTCTGCGGCAAGCGCGCCGGACCCTCGACGGCTATTCCAAGATCGAGGTGGCAACCTCCCCTTCTATCAGTTCGCCGATAGCGCTGGGCATCCTGAGACCGATCATTGTCTTTCCCGCCGATCTAGTGGAGAA
>JAPOYQ010000589.1 GCA_026706505.1 Gemmatimonadota bacterium | reverse complement strand
GTACAGGGAGTCGAGTTGCGCTTGGGCACTCGCCGCAACGCCAAACGCCGACAAATCGACCATTTTCGACAGCACGGGGTGGCGGCCGTCCTTTTCGTATAGAGAGTCGAGTTGCGCTTGGGTCTCTTCTGACAATTCCAAACCCGATAGATCGTACATCTTGGACAGCTTGGGGTTATCGTCATGGTCGTGGTCCTCCCCCCAGCTTAGGGTGCTATCCAGAAACCAGCGATATTGGGCTACGCCTATGGCCTTTTCGTCCACTATGGGAAATTCCTGCAGGAAGACGTGGTACTCCGGGGTGATGTATCTGTTCTCGCGTCCGTTGGAAAACCGGTAATTCATCGGGTAAGACATCATCCTATTAGCCCACTCGTAGTTGACGTAGGCCGTCACATGGTCAATGCACCCTGAAGACAGCGCGTACTGCTCGCGCCCTGAGGCCAAGAACTCGAACTGATCCTGCCGCCACTGTTCCATTTGGCGCTTGAAATCCTCGACCTCTAGTCCCTTGTATTCGAGGCGTAAGAGACGGGACTGCGGGATCCACTTGGAAGTGAAGCGGCTGTTGTCTGCGTTGGAGCCGCTGAACGAGTAGGAACGACCGAAAAAGCCCTCCTCCACGACCACGTGCAGACTGTCGCCGGGTTCGACGAAGAGCGTTAGGGAATTGGGCTCAGAGAAGAAGGCGTCTAGCCACTGCACCCACTTCCCTCTCGGTTGCCAGTCTTCGAAATACCCCCTGACGAGGGTCCCTCGGACGACAGGTAGTTCAAAGGCGAAGCGATCTAGGCTGTCGAGCGCGACGCGCTGCTCGGAGTTTTCCAGCGCCGACGGCGATTCATAGTGAAATGTGATTTTCCGCGAGCGAGGATCCCGGACTTCGCCGGTGATGATCACAACCGATGGCTGGTACTGAGCGCTTTCCGCGGTTAGACCAACACTCGACGCCGTGGTTTCGCTGTGTACTGAGGCTCCATGTAGAGCCACCAACAATCCAATCGCTAAGAGAATGCGGCGCATGATGCTCCTCCAGAGTTTGGGATAGTGCAGTTTAGTTTCTTCATCTCCAAGCCCTATCGTCTATTCGATTTTGACCATTTTGCGGGCGTGTGTTTGGTCGTCCACTTGTAACCGATACACATAGACTCCAGCGGCGACGGGTTGCCCCTGCGCGTCGCGGCCATCCCAAGTTAGTTCGTGCTCGCCAGCGGGCAGCGGCCCCGTCCACACTTGGCGCATTGGCTGTCCTAGGACGTTGTAGATGGTTAAGTCCACGTTCTTGGCTCCGGCAGGCACGGTTAAGGGGATGGTCGTGGCGGGATTGAATGGGTTGGGGTAGTTGGCCCCGAGGGTAAAGGTCGTTGGCGTGGTAGCCTCGTTGGCTACGGCTGTAGCCGGGGTGCCTTGGTTGATCAAGACGAAGACGCCGCCGTGGTCGCTTTCGGGATTCGTTCCCAGCACGACCAGATCGGTGTCGCCATCGCCATTCACGTCGCTGGCGAGCACCTGACTGCCCTCGCCGGGCAGAGGATAGTAGCCTTCGAGGACGGGTGCGCTATTGCGTTGGCCGAGCAGTACCACCAGTGCTGAATCGTCGGTCAGGTTACTATCGACTAGGGCTACATCCAGGACTCCATCGCTGTTGAGGTCACTAGCGGTGGCTGCGTGCGATGGGAGCACCTTCCAGTCGAGCAAGGAATGACGTGCGAACACGCCCGAAGTGTCCATGCGCCACAGAGCCAAGCCGTAGTAGCCATTGTGAAAGACCGTGGGGGAGCCGAGTATGTCCGCCGTTCCATCGCCATCGAAGTCGGCCAGCAGGTGGAGGGCGTCGCGGTCGACCGCGGCTTCGAAGAAGAGCGGCGGCTCTTGGACGGCCGCCCACGGCCGGGTCAGTTGCCAGGAGCCCGGTGTCCGAGGGCCGTTCCACAACAGGCTGGCGGCTTCGCCCAGGAGTTGTCCAGCGGGTAGGTAGGCAAAGTGAAGCTCCTCGCTGTCAAGGACAAATTCCTCGCCGCGGACAAAGTCGTAGCCGTCGTTGATCCACAGGATCACTTGGGCCCCACCGGCGGAAACCAACAGGTCCACATCGCCGTCGCCGTCGCCATCGGCCAAACCAACGAGCCTGACCTTGGGCAGTTGCAGAGTGGGATCAAAGCCGTCGCCCCAATTGTACCACAGTTCGACGGTCTGGCTTTCGGCCACGACCAGATCGAGGAGTCCATCGCCGTCGAAGTCGCTTCCCCGCAGGTCCATGCGTCGAATGGGGTCAGAAAAGGGTGTGGTTGAGAAGGTGACATCTTGGGAGGGTTCAAAGCCGCCTAGTCCGTCGCTGGACGCCACGGTCCAGCCTTGGTGTCTTTCGCGGTCTATAAGGCGGTTCCAGGCTACCACGAGATCCGCATCGCCATCGCCGTCCACGTCGCCCACCGCGCCGCGCGATTTTTGCAGAGAGCCTAGGGTGCCGATGCTCTCTCCGAGCGGGAAAAAGTCGGGTTCGGTGAACAAGGTGCCGGGCGGTCCCAACTCTACCGCGATATCCTCAGGCGACAATTCCCCCTGTGCCAACTCTTCGGCTCCTGTAAGCTGGATCCAGTCCACCTCTAAAAATTTTGGATGATTTTCTAGGTCCTGCGAGTCCCGGTATAAAATCATGTAGATGGAAAAATTAAAAAGGGTATCCTGCCAGGTGACCTTTTGCTCTGGGTCTGCTGCCAAAGCCCGTAGATCTATGGTGATTTCTTCCCATTCGATGGGATAGGGTTGAATATGGCTCGTCCACTGGTTTCTGTCCTCGGCATTGGACCAGCCCAGCCGGAGTTCCCCATGCTCGGTGGGGCTGTGGTGTATGAGGCGCAGCCGTAGGGTGAGGCGGTCGAACAAGGCCGAGTCTTTGCCGATCAATGGCGAGCGCAATGAAACGGTGGGTCTTTGACCAGACACGGGCGCAATGCGCCAGACGCCATCGACGATTTCGCTCTGTAGTGGGTCGCTACTGAAAGCAGAACTTTGCCGAGCGATCCAGCCATGGGGGGAGCCATCGGCGAAATCCCACGTTAGGGCAAAGGCCCCAAGTGGAGCCGCCAACGACAAAATTGCAAAGAGCGCGTAGCGCATAGTTTTCTCCAGAGGCCGGCTATCTATTCGAGTTTGACCATTTTGCGGGCGCGCGTCTGGTCGTCCACCTGCAACCGATACACATAGATCCCGGCGGCGACGGGTTGGCCCTGCGCGTCGCGGCCATCCCAAATTAGCTGGTGCTCGCCAGCCGGCAGCGGACCCGTCCACACTCGGCGCAGCGGCTGCCCCAAGACATTGTAGATGGTCAAGTCCACATCCTTGGCTCCGGCAGGCACGGTCAAGGGAATGGTCGTGGCGGGATTGAACGGGTTGGGATAGTTGGCTCCCAAAGCAAAGGCCGTTGGCGTGGTAGTCGTCTCGCTGGCTATGGCGGTGGCTGGGGTGCCTTGGTTGATCAAGACGAAGACGCCGCCGTGGTCGCTGGCCGGACTCGTTCCCAGTACGACCAGATCGGTGTCACCATCGCCGTTGACATCGCTGGCGAATACTTGACTGCCCTTGCCGAGCAAGGGGTAGTAGCCTTCGAAGACGGGTGCGCCGTTGCGCTGGCCGAACAACACCACTAGCGCCGAACCGACGGTCAAGTTGCTAGCGACTAGGGCTACATCTAAGAGTCCGTTGCCGTTGAGGTCGCTGGCGGTGGCTACTGACGGGGACACCTTCCAGTCGAGTAAGGAATGGCGTGCCAACACGCCGGAGGCGTCCAGACGCCATAGAGCCAAGCCGTAGTAGTCCGTGGCAAGGAACGTATCTATGCGCTCGGGGGAATAGAGCATGTCCACTGTGCCATTTCCATCGAGGTCGGCGATCAGGTGCAGGGCGTCAGGATGAATCACGGCCTCGACAGCGAGCGGTGGTTCCTCGATGGCTGTCCACGGTCGGGTTAATTGCCAGGAGCCTTGGGAGCGGAACCAGAAATCTGGGGAGTGGTACCACAACAGGCTCGCAGCTTCGCCGAGGGGTTGTACGGCGGGTAGGTAGGGGAACATTCTATCGCTATCGAGGGCGAATTCCTCACTGTGGACAAAGTCGTAGCCATCGTTGATCCACAGGATCGCGTAATACGATCCGTCGTCAAACCCCCCGTCATACCTCCTGACTAACAGGTCCACATCACCGTCGCCGTCGCCATCGGCCAAGCCAAGGGACCAGACGCCGGACAGTTGCGGGGTGGGTTCAAAGCCGCCGCCCCAGTTGTACCACACTTCGACGGTCCCGCCTTGGGGAACAACTAGATCTAGGAGTCCATCGCCGTCGAAGTCGTCTCCCTGAAGGTACATGCGTGGAGGGTCGTCAGAGGGTTCGGTTGAGAGGAGGAACTCTTGGGTGGGTTCGAAGCGGCCTAGTCCGTCGTTGGAGGCCACGGTCCAGCCTAGGTGGCTTTCGTCGTCCACGAGGCGGTTCCAGGCCACCACGAGATCCGCGTCGCCATCGCCGTCGACGTCGCCTACCGCGCCTTGCGATTCTTGCCGATAGCCTCGCCGACTGTCTGGGGTGCCGATGCCCTCGCCGAGTGGGAAAAAGTCGGGTTCGGCGAACAGCGTGCCGGGCGGCTCCAACTCCACCGCGAGCTCCCGAGGCGACAATTCTCCCTGCGCCAACTCTTCGGCTCCCGTGAGCTGGATCCAGTCTATTTCTAAAAACTTTGGATGGCTTTCTAGGTCCTGCGAGTCTCGGAATAACATCATGTCTATATGAATGTTAAAGAGAGTATCCTGCCAGATGATCTTTTGTTCTATGTCTGCTGCCAAAGCGCGTGGATCTAAGGTGATGTCTTCCCAGTCGATGGGATAAGGTTGGAGCCGTCTCCCCGTACCAGCGGCTCCCGCTTTAGGATGGCGTCTCCTCTCGGCATTGGACCAGCTCATCCAGAGTGGACCCTCGGTGGGGCTATGGTGTATGAGGCGCAGCCGTAGGGTGATTCGGTCGAATAGGGCCGAGTCTTTGCCAATTAACGGCGAGCGCAATTGAACGGTGGGTCTGCGACCGGGCACGGGCGCAATGCGCCAGACGCCATCGACGATTTCGCTGTGTGGAGATTTTCTACTGCCTGATTTATTGGCATAAGTAGAACTTTCCTGGGCGGTCCAGCCATAGGTGGAGCCGTCGTCGAAATCCCACGTTAGGGCAAAGGATTCAATTGGAGCCGCCAACAATAAAATTGCAAAGAGAAAACAGTGCATAGGATCACCTATAGGGTCTTGGTCGTTTTGACGCCCTGTAGGTTAAGATACTCGCACATTCCGTGCCAAATGTCAGGCCGCGCATAAAAAATTATTCAGAGGTATCCTAAAAGATTGGAAATACAGTAGTTAAAAATGTGAATTTATTTTTTCTAGGCGTTGCGTCTTCCGTCGGCGCAAGGTCTTCCACGTTTTTTCGTGTATTTTCCACGACTTTCCGTGTACTTCCACGACTTTCCGTGTTGGCTGTGCCATCGCCAAGAAGCCCGTCGGAAGGTCTGCAAACGCAAAGCGCCCTTCGGACGGCCAGCACGGGATTTGCTCGGGCTATCTATTCGATTTTGACCATCTTGCGGGCGCGCGTCTGCTCGTCCACTTGCAACCGATACACATAGACCCCAGCGGCGACGGGGCGGCCCTGCGCGTCGCGGCCATCCCACGTCAGCTCGTGCTCACCAGTGGGTAGCGGACCATTCCACACTTGGCGCAGCGGCTGCCCTAGGACGTTGTAGATAGTTAGGTCCACATTCCTAGCTCCGGCGGGTACGGCTAAGGGGATGGTTGTGGCGGGATTGAAGGGGTTGGGGTAGTTGGCCCCGAGGGTAAAGGCCGTTGGCGTGGCTGCCTCGGTGGCTATAGCTGTGGCCGGAGTGCCTTGGTTGATCAAGACGAAGACGCCGCCGTGGTCGCTGGCCGGACTCGTTC
>JAPOYQ010000422.1:5744-5983 GCA_026706505.1 Gemmatimonadota bacterium | reverse complement strand
CGACGGTGCGCAAGTGGAACTAAAAGAGTGGGAGGGAACGCGACGCCTCTCGCTTGAGATTGGAGGCCTGTAGCAACTATGGCTATCAGACCGAAACTCTTTTTCATCGCATCGAAATCAGCGGCCCTGCTATTTCTTACTTGCAGCATGGGATTGTTGGCCTGTGCGGAGGAGAGGCCGGGCAAGACGGGACAAGAGGGGATCCGGTCCATTCCTCGAGAGCGCACGCTCGTCACCCA
>JAPOYQ010000422.1:0-5734 GCA_026706505.1 Gemmatimonadota bacterium | reverse complement strand
AAATACCTGCGGCGGACAGATCGTCGATTACAATACCTTCAATCCTTTTCTCCTCGGTTCTTCCTCCCGCACCGGTGCGCACTTCCTGTACGAGCCGCTGTATTTCTACAGCGCCTATGACGAGGACGACCAGCTCATTCCGTGGATCGCCACAGGACACGAGTACAACCGAGATTTCACGCAGGTCACGGTCCACATCCGGCAGGGCGTAACGTGGAGCGACGGCACTCCGTGGACCGCCGCGGATTTGGCCTATACAGTCGCAGCCCTCAAGGAGAACGCTCCCGAACTATTCCTGTCCACCGACATGGAGACTTGGGTCGAGCGCGTGGAGGTAGAAGACGAGCTGACCGCGCGGTTCGTGCTCAAGCAGCCCAACCCGCGCTTTGTGTTCAACTATCTGACGAACTGCTTCTTCAACGGGATCGTGGTTGTTCCCAAGCACATTTGGGAAGGCGAAGACCCCAAGACCTTTGAGAATTGCTGTGGCGAGGGCCAGCCGATTGTCAGCGGTCCCTATCGCCTCAGCCTATCGGTCCCGCAGCAGCGCATTCTCATTAGGAGAGATGACTGGTGGGCGGCCGAGATCGGCTTCCATGCCTTACCCGAAGTCGAGCAACTCATCTTTCTCCCCTACATGGACGAGGCCAAGCGCGTTCAGGCTCTAATCAGCAACGACATCGACATTTCTCTGGACCTGCGCCCCCCCAATATCAAAACGGCCCTCGATGAGAATGCCAATATCGTTTCCTGGACGGGCGAAGCGCCGCCCTACGGATACGTCGACTGGTGGCCGGTCAACCTCGGGTTCAACAACCTAGAGGAGCCCTTCCGCGATGCGCAGATCCGCCACGCCATCAATCACGCCATCAACCGCGATGAACTGGTGGCAGTTGGCTGGCAGGGAGCAGGAAAAGCGAATTTTCTTCCCTTCCCCAATTTTCCGGCACTACAACAGTACCTCGACGAGATCGCGCCGCTGGTGGAAAAATACCGCGTGGCGACTTACGACACGGCTCGGACGGCCGCCATAATGCGAGCCAAAGGATGGAGGCGGGATGAGGAAGGGTTCTGGGCGCAGGACGGCACTCGCTTCAAGATCCCCATTGACATTGGTACCGTGCACCAGGATCTGGCACCGGTACTAGTGGCACAACTTAGGCGAGCTGGGTTCAATGCGAGTCATCGCATGACAGCCGATAGCATAACGCGCATGGCACAGGGAACCGCAAGGGCCTTTATGATGGGAAGCGTCGGTTCAATTCGCGATCCCTACTTCACGCTCAACTTTTTCCACAGCCGCTACGTCCAACCCACCGGAACCCACTCCGAACGCTATTGGCGCTGGCGCAATGCCGAGTTCGATCAACTAGTGGACCGCATGGGACGCACACCGCCGGATGATCCAAAACTAGTGGAACTGTTTCGCACGGCCATGGACATCTGGTTGCGCGAGTTGCCCGCTATCCCTTTAGTCCAGTGGTACCATCGAATCCCCCACAACCAAACCTACTGGACCAACTGGCCCTCGGAAGAAAACCCTTATATCAACAGCGCCTACTGGCACAAGACGTGGCTACTGGTGCTCCTGGGGATCAAAGCAGCGAGATGACCAAAATGTAGGTAGCCATCGCGACAAAACTGTTGCAGATTTGACTTATGTGATTTTGGGTCGTTGCGCAATCGCAGCTTTAAGCTTTATGACTATACCGGAGGAAATGCTATGTCCAGTGATAGGCTTTCCAAAGACAGTATAGCAAATGCGTCAGCGATAGTTTTGCTGCTGACGATGCTGGCGGGAGGGGCGCACGGGCAAACGGGCGAGTGGCTGCAATTGCGCGGCGACCGCCACATGAGCGGCCGGGCCTCGGGAGTCGGTCAAATCCACGACCTGCCGCAAGAGCGCTGGCGCTACGACATCGCCGCCTGGGAGGGCTATGTGGAAGTGGCCCAGCAAGCGGGCGACGCCTCGGTGTCCTTGCCCTTTGCCGCCTCGGTAGATCCCGGGTACATCGGCACCCAAGGGCGGGTCTGGGGAGTCGGGCCGCAGATCTTCGACCTCGGCGGCAGCGAGGTGGTCATGCCGGTGGACAATGTCTTCAAAGTGGCCCAGATTCTGCCCGGGATAGAAGGCTTGCAGCGCTTTGAAATGGGAAACTCTTTCAGCGACGGCGGAGCCGATCCCAAGCACGGCTGGCTGCTCGCGTACGACAGCGACGAGCCTCGGGTAGTGTGGGAAACCGAGTTCTTTACCAACACTTGGGATCCCAATGTCCTCGTGGTTGACGTCGATGTAGATGGCCAGCTCGATATCGTCGTGGCCACCCACTACCGCATCCTCGTCTTCGACGGGGTGACTGGGGAAACCAAGATGCAGTTGCAGTACCACGGGTACCGCAACTACGGCTGGTTCGGGGCCGCCAACATCGACGACGATCCGTATCCCGAATTCGGCGTGGTGGCCGATTTCAGCATGCACTCCGAGGTCATTGACAACGACGGGACAGCGTTGACGCTGCGCTGGCTGCGCGACATTCAGCCCGACCCATCGCAATCGACCAAGGTGGTGCGGCCCAAACCGCAGGCTCTAGTGGATGTGGACGGCGATGGGCGCTTCGAACTGGTGTACAGCATTTACAACGACCAAGGCGACGGCCAGTGGCACATCGTCGGCGTCGATGCGCTCAGCGGCGAGACCAGCTTTGATTTCCCACAGCATCATTTGCACGGCATGGCCGATGTGGACGGCGACGGGCGCTTGGAGTTGTTCGTCTCGGCCACGACTGGTGAGGCCCTGCCGACCTATGCGCCGCTAGCGGTTTGGTCCTTGGAGGCGGGAGCGGCAACCGTGCGTTGGAGCCACGAGCGGGGGCGCTTCAGTACGGTATTGCTGAATCAATTGCCCTTGACGGTGAGCACCGGGGCGGCCGACGGATTGCGCACGGTTTCGACTGGCGATGTGGATAGCGATGGGCGGCGCGACTTCTTTGCGCTCGCACCGGATGGCGCAGGTGAAGTGTTGACCGCTTTAGGCAGCGACGGCGCGGGACGTATTGAAGCGCGGTGGTCTGTGCGCGGTCCCGCCGGGATGGCCCTGGAGACGGCCGCGGTGGCGGATGACGGAGCGGCTTTGCTGCATCTAAAGGGGAGTGGGCTCCCTAATCAAGCGCTGATGCTAGATCAGGCGTCGGGAGAACTGCACCAGTGGAGTCGCCAAGCATTTACCCCGGCTGGCACACCAATAGTGGCCGATCTGGAAGGGGATGGCCGGGTGGAAGTGGTCGTGCAGACCGCGACTCGGGAAGTGCTGTGTCTGCAAGCTCCGGGGAAGGGCGGGGGCGAGCCCCGACTGCGGTGGCAGGTGCCGGGCTACGGCCAGACCAACAACGCGCCCTATCACTGGGGGCTGGTCGCCGCCGACGTGGATGGCGACGGCCGCCGGGAAGTGCTGGCGGCGCGTGAGGCGGCCAGCGGCAACGCCAGTTTGGTGGCGCTCGCGACCGACGGCTCCATCCGTTGGCAGACCGAGTTCGTCGGCTTTGACGGCAGTATGCCAATATGGAACTTCAGCGGCCTGTCCTACTGGAGCGTCGGGTATTTCCGCAGCAGCGAGAACATGGACGTATTCGCCACTCTGCGGCGCGGCAAGTTGGGCAGCGAAGTGGGCTTTCTGATCGACGGGCGCAGCGGCGAAATCGTCTGGGAATCCAAGGGGTTCATCCTGCCCGAGAACGGTAGCGGCCGCAGTCTGGGCGGGCATCCCAGCGCTGCGGGGGATGTGGACGGCGACGGCTTAGAGGAAATCGTGGTGATGTGGCCCGACCGGCTGCACATTGTCGATGGGGTCACGGGCACGGCACAGGTGGTGCGTCAGGCCTATGGCGACGGACTCAATCCGCTGTTCGAGAGCGACTCCTTTGTCGGCTATGCGTTTCCGGCAGTGGTCGATCTATTCGGCGACAGCCGACCGGAGCTCCTCTGGGGGCACTGCAGCTATTTGAACGCCGTGCTAAGCGGCGATGGCGAGCGCATTTGGCAGACCCCGTACCGCAACAACACAGAAGTGCGATCGCTGATGGGAGTGGGCGATAGCGACGGCGATGGGACCGTGGAATTACTGGCTTCCACCGCCGAGGGCGTGCGCCTGTTTCAAGCGGCGGACGGCGCGGTTTTGCTGGAGTTCGACGATGGAGTGCGGGCCCATACGGACGTGGTCTCCGGCGACGTGGACGGCGATGGACGCGACGAGTTTCTGTTTGGACGCTCGAGGTGGAGGGTCGCAGCAGCGATATCGCCTTGGCCGATGCGGATAGGGACGGCTTTTTGGATGCGGTGGTGACGACCACAGACGGCTATGTAAAGGCGTATATGGGGGAAATCGCAGCCACTGCCGTACAGGCTGTGGAGAGCACGCCGCAAAAAACGCATCTACAGCTGCCTTATCCCAATCCATTCAACAGCCGGGTGCATATCGATTTTAGTGTGGGGCGGGCTGGCAAGGTGCGGCTGGAAGTTTTCGGCCCGACCGGACAGCGGGTGAAAACGCTGGTAGAGGCGTGGCGCAAACCAGGGGCTTATCAGGTGCTCTGGGACGCGCGCGAGCTCGCCAGCGGGGTGTACCTTGTGCGTCTACAAACGGGCGATTTCGTGCAGGAGCGCAAGGTGTCGCTGGTCAAGTGAGCTAGGCCTGTCTGCGATCACTTCAAACAGCCCTGCACGGCCGCCCGATAGCTCTCCAAGCCCGGCGTCTTTAGGTCCTTCACCTTGGCCAAATCGTCCCATTTGCGCAACTGCACGGCACTTTCCCAATGGAGATTCTGTTCAAAAGCCGCCTTTTCTTCGGCCGACATGAAGCCGCCCTGCAACTCAAAACTCCGCTTGGACGCCCGAGACAAGGTCTGGTAATAGGACTTATCCACGGTGCAGATATAGCGCTTGGCCGGCACGTGCAGCCCGACCGGCTCGGTCACTGCGTCGATGAAAAAGGGCTCCAGATACTCGGCTCCCACTTCTTCGTGCAGTAAATCCTCAGTGAGGAAATCGGCCTCTTGGTTGTGCTCATCGACTAGGAAGTGACCCAGATCGTGCAGCAGGGCCGCCGCCACTTGCACCGAATCAGCCCCGGCCTGTTGGGCTTGGTGGGCGCATTGCAGGGCGTGTTCAAGTTGGGTCACGATCTCGTCGTAAAAGGACTGGCCCCGCCGCTCCATGTACGCGAATAAAGCATCGACTTTCTGGGCCGGCGTGCCCTGGGCCAAATCTTTGGCTAGGGAGGGATCTACAAGTGTATTCATGGCTTTACGGCCTTTCCCTGAAGAGGGTCGATTTTGCTAATCAGGTGGAAACGTCGATCCTTAACATTGTTACTAAACTATCTTTATTTTTTAGTTCGCTTACTTCTAAGAAAACCGACATCAAGTAGCGCACTAACAACCAACTGGAGGAAATGTATGGCCCGGTATCTTCTGAGTCTATCCCTAATCGTCGCGCTGCTAGACGCTGCCAGCGCCCAAAACCCACCCGCCGATGACCCCTTCGCCTTCGCCCTGATCGCGGATATGCCATATTCTCCCGTCGACAGCGTCCGTTTTGGGCGACTCGTCGAGGAAATCAATCGGGCCGAGGGCTTGGAATGGGTCATCCACGTGGGCGATATCAAAGGCGGCAGCAGCCCCTGTAGCGCTGGCTTGCTACAAAGCCGCTTCGCGTGGTCCCAACACTTTGAACGCCCTTT
>JAPOYQ010000181.1:3220-6000 GCA_026706505.1 Gemmatimonadota bacterium | reverse complement strand
CGCCCAGAGTCAGGATCTCTACGTCTTTGAGCGCAGACGCTCGTTTGGCCCCTACACCTTTGACTTTTTCAATGGGGATGGACAGGATTTCCATGGTTGGCCATGCGTTGACGCACTTGGGCTGCAGCCTATCTTTGGCCACATATTGCCATGCCCAAGTCCACTGCTTTCGCTCACTATCTAATGGGACACGCGCCGTTTAGACGCGCACCCTTCTTCTACGCCTATGTTGGGATGTGGCTCCACCTGCTCATTGGCACGGGCTTCTTAGCACTGTCTGATGCGCGCGACTGGCTGTCGATCTTCGCGGCGTTGGCCGTCGGCTCGCCTTGCGTGGGGCTCGTACTCTACGGCCTGCTGACGAAGCGGTATAGCCTGCTGATCAACATCGGCGCGTATGTCGCCAGCATCGCTCGCGCATTCTCGACCGACGCTGTGGTCCTCACCTGCTTCATTGCGGGCCTCATTGCCGCCCTCGTTTCCGGCTACAGCATCTTGGCGGCGGAGTACAGGCACTATCAGCGCGAAGTCAACCTCCTGCCCGCGCCGCTCCCCAAATCCGCGGCCCTCCTGCTAGGTGCGGCCATCGTCCTCCTGTGCTTCTATGGCCTCTATCTATAGAATTAGCGGATCTTGAGCGTCGCCAAGCCACACAGTGCCAAGATGCCGGCCACGATCCAGAAGCGAATGACGATCTTCGTGTCGGCCAAGCCGCGCTGCTGATAGTGGTGGTGAATCGGCGAGCGGGTAAAAAAGCGCCGTCCCAGCCACCGGATGCCGATTTTTTCCTGGATTACCACCGACAGGGTCTCGCCGACGAAGATCCCCCCGACGATTAGGAAGAGGAATTCCTGTTTGACCAATACGGCGACCGTGCCCAACAGGCCGCCCAGCGCCATGGACCCGGTATCGCCCATAATGACATTGGCCGGATAGGAATTGAACCACAAAAAGCCGAGGCAGGCTCCAAAGACAATAGAACAAATCACGGCGACTTCCCCCACGCCCGGCATAAAGGGAAAGATGAGGAACGCCGAGATCTCGGCGTGGCTCGACACATAGGCGAACACCCCAAAGACGAGCACGACAAAAGAAGTCGGCACAACGGCCAAGCCGTCGATACCGTCGGCGAGATTGACCGAGTTGGAGATGGCCGTCACCGTGAAGGCAATAAAAGGCACATAGCCCCATGAAAGATCGAGGACCGGATTTTTGAAAAAGGGCAGATAGAGCTGAGTCGCCAAACCGGCCGACTCCGCAGGAAGGGCCTGGGTGATGTACGCAGTGCCAAACGCTAGCCCAAACGTTACTTGCAGCGCCAACTTGGCCTTCTCCGACAGCCCGCGATCGCTAGAGCGATGGCGCACCTTGAGGAAGTCGTCGATCCAACCGAGCGCGGCAAACCAGACAATCGCCCCCACGCAAAACAGGACGAAGAGGCTGTGCAGCTTGCACCACAGGCCGACGCTGATCAAGATCGCGGCGACAATTAGGCCACCGCCGTAGGTTTTGGCTTGATTGCTGACGGCTTCGGAGTTGAAATAGTCGCGGGGCATGTCGCGGTGTCCCCGTCTGTAGAAGTAGAGGATGACCCGCCCGCCAAAGAGGATGGTAAGAATCAACGAAGTGATCGCACCGCAGATGACGCGAAAGCTGATCGAATCGACCAAGCGCAAAAACGACAGGGCCTCGACAGCATCTTGCAGGTAGATTCCGAGGTAGTAGATCATCGCTGCGAAGCCGCCAGTGGCACGCCATCGCGCACGCGCTCGGCCAATTCGCGCAGGTGCGCACCGAGGGTGAACTCCGGCTCAAAATAAGGCATTGAGATCAAGACTTGGTCGAGATCGCGCTCCAATTGCGCCGGCTCCAAGACCCCGCGCTGCAAAAACTCGATCAGCACCAGCACGACCTGCTCGCGGAACTGCCAGTTCGGGTGTAGGTAGAAGCGGCGCAGCCGCGCTAACAGGTCGGGATTGTGGCTTATTTTTCCAAGGGCACTCAGGGCTTGGACGACCACTTCCGGCGCGCTTTCGTCGAGTGCCGCGCAGAGCGCGCTTTCGATCTCGTCATCGGCTGTAAACATCTCGCCGAGGGCCTGCGCCGACCACGCCCGTACCTCAAAGTACGGATCCGTCTCTAGCGCGTTAAGCAACGCAGCCCGGGTCTGCGCGTCGGTCGCCCCTAAGCCGCGCAGGCCGTATTCGACGACATTGCGGCGTATAATACCTCCGTGGTGGAAGTCCCCGCCGCAAAAACGGCGCATCCTCCCGGTCGGGGTGCGGTCGGTGAGGATGTGCAGCAGCAAGGGCAGTCGCTCTTGGTAGTTTAAGACCGCGACGAGCTTGATGCCCACATTGCGCTGCCCTAACGGGATTTCGCACCAACCCTCGGACGCGAGTAGGCGGTCGGCTTGATAGCGCAGATAGGCTAGTTCGCCGCACTCCATCTCCTCCACACCCCCTACCTCTTTGACCCGCGCTTGCACCCAGCGCAGCAAGGCGTTAGGGGCGGTCGGCAAGCCGCTTTTGGCCGAGGGCAACTCCAAGCGCAGCGCCGGCGGGCGCTGCCCAGCGATAAGGCCGTCCAACTCAGCCGTGATCAGTTCAAGGCTGTTGGCTTTGGGCATGGTCTTGGCGGCCGCGCTCATGGCCTGCAACCGCTCCTCGTCGGCGCACAACGCGAGCACCTGCTGCGCCAACTTCTCGCCGTCTAGTCCACTATAAATGGAGGCATTTTGGGACAGCGCCTCCATTTATAGTGGACTAGACGGCGAGAAG
>JAPOYQ010000181.1:0-3210 GCA_026706505.1 Gemmatimonadota bacterium | reverse complement strand
CCTCCTGATAGAGCACCTGAGCAGCCCCTATCCGCTCCATCTCCCGCGCGTTCAGCGCTTGGTGGTCTTCAGCCGATGTCGGCAGCGGCACAATCAACGTGGGCGTTCCACTGACCGCCATCTCGGTGAGGGTCCCTGCGCCCGACCGACAAATGACCAGATCCGCCGCTGCAATCAGATCGACGATCTCATCCGCGTAATCAAGGCGTCGATACCAGTCGCCTTCGTCCTCTATCCCCATCTCAGCTAAAGCGGTCTCAGTATCCGCCACGGCGTCGTAATCCGACCCCTTATAGCGACCTGTGACGTGGATGACCACTAGTCCGGCCTCGCGCCACAGGGGCAAAGCTGTGAGCACGGCCTCGTTAATGGCCTTGGCACCCCCCGACCCCCCAAAGGCGAGAACGACCTTGCGGCCTTGGTCAATGCCCAATTTTTCCCGCGAGGCGGTCCGATCGAGGTGCAAAAAAGAGCGACGCACCGGATAGCCGACCACAGCCACTCGCTTCGCGTCGAACCAGCGGCCCGCCTGCTCAAATGCCACTCCGATTCGCTGCGCCAGCCGCCCGGTAATTTGGTTCAAAAGCCCGGGATAGGCATTCGGCTCGTAGATAAAGACGCGGGCGCGAGAAAGGCCGACCTTCGCCATAGCACCGTGTGCGAAGAGGATCGGCGCACTGACGAAACCACCCGTGCTGATGATAATTTGGGGCCGATAACGCAAGAGGATGAACGCCGCTTGGACGACTCCAATCGCGAGCGCGATGGCGAATCGCAATAAGGGCACAAGGGAACGCGTGCGCGGGAAGGAACGGGCGCGCACAAAGCGGATGGGGTACCCCTGCTCGGGCACGACCCAAGCATCCAGCCTGTCTCGATGGCCCACATAGAGGAATTCGGCATCTGTCCGCGTCTGCCGAATTTCGTTGGCAATGGCCAAGGCCGGGTACACGTGGCCACCCGTGCCGCCGCCGGTGAGCAAGTACTTCATCAATTTTTATTAAGTAAGGTCGTTCAGACCAGTAGAAGCGATCCCGACATTCCAGAAGGGCCTATGTCTCTAATATATAAGCTGTTAGTCTGGGTGTCTAACCCTACTGGTAGGACTCAGTGCGGTCGCCACCGTTGACGCTTATGTGCTGCCCCGTCACATAACTAGCCGCCGGAGACACGAGAAAAACCACAGCCGCAGCCACCTCTTCGGGGCCGCCGGCCCGGCGCATGGGAATACTGCTGAGAAATTGCGCCCGCACCTCTGGCGTCCGCCGCGCCAGCGCCCCGCTCCCCATCCCCGCGTCAATGATCCCCGGCGACACCACATTGACGCGGATGCCGTGCTCGGCTTCCTCTTTCGACAGCACCTTCGTCAAGGCCACGACCCCCGCCTTGGTGGTCGCATACGCCGCCGCGCCGCCCGGCAGGGTGTTGACCACATTCGAGGCAATATTGACGACCGCGCCGCCTCGCGTCCGCATCAACGGCAGAGCGGCCTTGCACATGTAGAGGACGCTATTGAGGTTGACATCGAGCACTCGATGCCAGTCCGCCAGCGCCATATCGGCCACGAACTGCCCGCCGATGGTGATGCCGGCGTTATTGACCAAAATATCCAGCCCACCCAATTCCCCAGCCACGCGCTCGACCAGCGCCTGCGCGGCGTCCGCCTCGGTTATATCGGCTTCAAAGGCAGCTCCGCCTAGTTCAGCGGCGAGCGCGTAGGCAGTCTCCTTCTGCGTGTGGTAATGCAGGGCGACTGTCGCGCCTTCGGCGGCTAAGGCGCGGCATATTGCTTGGCCGATGCCACCAGCCGCGCCGGTTACTAAGGCGATACGGTCGTGGAGAGGTGTGCTCATGGGAGTTTGATCTCCGACAAAAAGGATTCCCAAGAAATTAGCGGCGCATACCGCTAGCGTCCACACGCCGCCGGAGCGGATTCAGGCCCGTTCGGCGCGGTGTTGGGTGACCAGTTCCGCCATGCTTTTGAAACGAAAGTCGGGTTCCACCGCCTCCTGTGGCGGTGCTGTCGCACCTCCGCCACGCCCGGCCCGCCGGTCAATCCATGCCGTCGTCAGGCCGATTGCCTTGGCCGGCACGTGATCGTGGAAGAGGCTCTGCGCGATGTGTAGGATGCTTCTAGGATCGCCGCCGAAGTCAGCAGCCACCCGGGCGAGTAGGAATTCAAAATTGACCAGCGACGGTTTGTACGAGCCGATCTCCTCAGCGGTAAAAATCGCGTCCCAAGGATCACTAAGGCGGGCAGAACTGCCCCGGTAGCTGGCACGGTCGCAATTGGTTAGGGTGATCAGCTGATGGTGCTGCTTCAGATAGGCGAGCGATTCGACCGCGTCGGCAAAGGCCGGCCAGTCCCCGACCGATTGGCCGAAACGTATGCTCTCAGACTCGTCGGGTTCGCTGCCCCAATTCTGCGCTAGTGTGCGATGAGTAGCCACCAAGAGGTCAGCGTAGAGCAGGTCGGGAGTGGCTGCTTGGCAAGCGGATTCCACCTGCGCGAAGGTAGCGAGGGCTGCCTCGCGAGTCGGTGGGTCGGCCAGACGCGCACAGAGCGGTTGCAGCGCATCCCAGATGCCCGCCTCCCAGTCAATCAGGGTTCCGTAGGTGTCGAAGGTCAGTATCGGGAAGTCGCAGAGGCGCATGGGCGTTCTCGCAGGGTTATGGTGGCAGAAAAAGTGCAGCGAATCTTGACCGCGCAAGAAGGGTCCGCATCAAGGAAGAGCAATAACTGACGAAGCAGCTTATCGTTGCGAAGCTAAACGTAAGAAATCTTGTGTTTATACAAATAGTCTTGTAGTTTAGATAGCTATGAATAGACTCCTGATTAGCTGGATCGGCAAAGCCGACCTTCAGGCACCGAAGGAGGAGCAAAGCGTGGGGAAGGGTCCGATCGCTAACGCCCTCAGCACGCGCTCCTATGACGCTGCAGTATTAATCAGCGACTACCCCAAGAAAATGGTAGCACCGTTCCTTAATTGGCTCCGGCCCCAAACCGAAGTAGTGGTGACTGTCTACCACGAGCCGTTGTCTAGTCCTACCAACTTCGGCCAGATCTACGAGGCTGCGACTCGGGTCGTGACCGAGTCGCTTGAGCATCACGGCAAAGATTCTGACCTGACCTTTCATCTGAGCCCAGGTACTAAGGCTATGGCGGCCGTCAGGATCAAACTAGCCAAGACCTGCATCCCTGCTGATCTG
>JAPOYQ010000215.1 GCA_026706505.1 Gemmatimonadota bacterium | reverse complement strand
CTAGCGCATGGGTCCTATCGGCTGGGCCGCGAAGACACGGCTTTGATCCACGCTGGGGCCGGCGGCGTGGGCTTGCTCCTGATTCAGATGGCTAAGCGGTGTGGAGCGCGGGTGTTTTGCACGGTCTCAACCGAGGAAAAGGAGCAGTTGGCTCGGGGTGCCGGGGCTGACGAAGTCATCCGCTATACTGAGCGAGACTTTGAACAGGACGTCATGGCACTCACCGACGGGCGCGGGGTCGATGTGGTGTACGATTCCGTGGGCCAGGCGACCTTTGACAAGAGCTTGAACGTGCTCAGGCCCTTGGGTTACTTGGTGTTGTTCGGTCAGTCGAGTGGCCCGGTCCCGCCCTTTGATCCCGGCATCCTCAGCACCAAGGGGTCGCTCTTTTTGACTCGGCCGACCATGCTGCACTACATCCAGACCCGCGAGGAGCTATTGGAACGCGCTGGCGCGGTGTTGGAATGGATCGGTAGCGGCGAGTTGGCGCTGCGTATCAGCGAGCAGTTCGCCTTGTCGGACGCGGCTGAAGCCCACCGCGCCCTGCAGGGGCGCAAGACGACCGGCAAGGTTGTCCTCATACCCGATTGAAGTACCCAAGGAGTTAGGCGATGACAGAGGCAGATTCCAAGGACGAACTAACCCCGGCTGCAGACCGCGCTGAACAAGGCGCGGACTTTGCCCAGATGCTCGACGCTGAAGGGGCACCACCGGCTCCGTCCACCAATGAGGTCGCAATTGGCGACGAGGTCAGCGGCGTGATCGTCAAGATCGAGGACGAAAACAGCTTTGTCGAGTACGGCAGTCGGGACGAGGCCATAATCCGCACTAGCGAGCTCAAAGACCCCGATGGGGAAATGCGCTACAAGGTTGGCGACCCGATCGCGGCATTTGTTGTGGCCGTTGGGGACGAGGTCCAACTCAGCCGCGGGTTGAGCCGCCAGGACGCCCAGGCCGACTTGCTCTACCAAGCGTTCAAGGCCGGGCTGCCCGTCGAAGGCCGGGTTGATGCGGTCAACAAGGGGGGGTTGGGCGTGACCATCGAGGGCGATGTGCGCGGTTTTTGCCCGATTTCGCACGTCGATACTCAGTACGTGGAAAACGCCGAAGAGTACCGCGGCCAGACCTTGACCTTTAAAATTATCGAGTTCCGCCATCAGGGCCGCGTTATCGTCCTGTCGCGCCGGGTTTTGCTCGAAGCTGAGCAGGACAAAGCCGCCGGCTTGGTGCGCAGCCAGCTAAAGAAGGGCGCGCAACTGGCGGGCAAGGTGACGCGGCTGGAGTCTTTTGGCGCATTCGTCGATTTAGGTTCTGGGGTAGAGGGTTTGGTCCACGTCTCGGAGATCAGCCATCAGCGCGTTGGTCATCCCGAGGAGGTCCTCGCGGTGGGGCAGCAGCTCCAAGTAGAAGTCTTGCGCACCAAAGACTTGGGCAAGCGGCGCAAGGAGCGGATCTCGCTGTCGATCAAGACGCTGGAAAAGGACCCTTGGCAAGAGATAAAAGAGCAGTTCGCAGTCGGCACGGTCGTCACGGGCAAGGTCGATGGGCTGGAAGATTTTGGCGCGTTCGTCGAGTTGGTCGAAGGCGTACGCGGGCTGGTGCATGTCTCGGAGATCGCCGACCGCCGCATCGGCCACCCGCGCGAGGTCCTCTCGCTTGGGGACGAAGTCAAGGTGGTGGTGCTCGAAGTGGATGTCCGCCGCCAGCGCTTGCGCCTGTCGATCAGCCAAGTCGATGCCCTCGAATCCGAGGCCCATCTCGCCGAGTTCCGCCAGCGGCAGCAGCAGGAGCAGGAAGCAGAGCAAGGCAGCAGCGCCATGCTCGAAGCGCTCCGGCGCGCCAATCTAACCGATTGAGATGGGGCTAACTGACGCCATTTTTAACCACCCGCGCTCTGGGTACTACGGCGAGTACGGTGGGGCTTTTATCCCCGAAATTCTGCGCACGACCCTCGACGAATTGACCCAAGTTTTTGAGGACGAGCGCCGCGACCCCTCCTTCTGGGCGGAGTTTGAGCAGGTAATGCGGACGTATTCCTGCCGGCCGACCCCAATTACCTTTCTCGAAAATCTCTCCCGCGAGGTCGGCGGGGCGCGGATCTTTCTCAAGCGCGAGGACCTCAATCACACGGGTGCCCACAAGGTCAACAACGTCATGGGCCAGGGCTTGTTGGTGCGCCGCATGGGCAAAAGCCGGGTCATTGCCGAGACGGGTGCTGGCCAGCACGGCGTGGCCACGGCGACGATGGCCGCTCGCTTGGGGCTGGAATGCACCATCTACATGGGGGCCGTCGATGTGGAGCGCCAGCGGCCCAATGTGTTCTGGATGGAGCAACTGGGTGCCGAGGTGGTGCCCGTGACCGATGGCTCGGCCACGCTCAAGGACGCCATCAACGAGAGCCTCCGCGATTGGGCCTATTCCATGGCCGACACGCACTACGTGCTCGGCACGGCTTGCGGCCCCCATCCCTTCCCGCAAATCGTCGCCTATTTCCAGCGGATCATCGGCGAGGAGAGCCGCCAGCAGTTGCTGGATTCGCTGGGGTGCCTGCCCGATAGGGTGTACGCCTGCGTCGGCGGCGGGTCCAACGCTACGGGCCTATTCTTGGGTTTCCTCGACGACGAAGCTGTCGAATTGGTCGGGGTCGAGGCCGGGGGCCGGGGACTGGAGACGGGCGAGCATGCCTCTCGCTTGGCCGGTCTCGTCGGCACGCCCGGGGTCGCCCAAGGCTACAAGACCTTCTTCTTCCAAGATGCCGAAGGCCAAATGCGGCACACGCACTCGGTGGCGGCGGGGTTAGATTACATCGGCGTCAGTCCGATTCTCGCCCACTTGGCCGAGGTGGGCCGGGTGCGCATTGAGGCCGCGACCGACCAAGAGGTGATCGAGGCCCTCAAGCAGATGATGCGCAGTGAGGGGATCATCGGCGCGCTCGAAAGTACCCACGCCTTAGCTGGTGCCCTGCGCGAGGTGGGCGCGATGACGGCCGACCAAGTGGTGCTGATTGGCCTGTCAGGCCGCGGCGACAAGGACATTTTCACAATCGCTGACGCGCTTGAGGACGAAAACTGGCGGCGCTTCCTCGCCGACAAGGCGGCCCAGTCGTGAATCTGCAAGCCTATATCGAAAAGCGGCTCACCGAGCGCAAAGTTCTGCTGATGACGCATCTGATCGCCGGTTTTCCCTCGCTGGAGGCCAACTGGCGGATGCTGGAGATCATGGCCGAGGCCGAGGTCGATTTGGTCGAATTGCAGATGCCTTTTAGCGAGCCCATCGCCGACGGGCCGACCTTTGCGCGAGCCAACCAACAGGCCCTAGAAAGAGGGCTTACTCTCGACCAGTACTTCGACCTAATGCAGCGCGCGACCGCGGCTTTTCCCTTCCCGCATCTGATGATGGGCTACTACAACACGGCGTTCCGCTTGGGGCACGGCCCGTTCTGCCGCCGCTTGGCAACATGTGGGGCCTGTGGCTTTATCCTGCCCGACTTGCCGGTCGAAGAGTACGGCGACCTGTGGGCAGCAGGCGCTGAGTGCGAGCAAACGCCGATTGTGCTGATGACCCCGACCAACACCGAGCAGCGGCTGCAGCAGATCGGTGCTCAAGCCGAAGGGTTTGTCTATGCGGTGGCGCGCAAGGGCGTAACTGGCCGTCAGACCGACTTAGACGATGAACTCTATCGGTTTATCGCGCGTTGCCGCGCGGCGACCGATCTGCCGTTGGGAATCGGCTTTGGCCTGCGCAGCGGGGAAGATTTGCGCCGGCTACAAGGCCAAGCCGAAATCGGCATCGTCGGATCGGTGCTGTTGGAGATCTGGGAACGGGAAGGGGAGACGGGCTACGCCGCCCTATTGCGCGACTTGGCAGCAGGTCGCGACTGAAAAATCCTTTACAACAATAATCCTTATTGTCTGATCAACGTTGCATCGCCGCGATCAGTCCATGTACAAACCCCCGTTGACGTCGATGGTCTCGCCAGTGATGTGCCGCGCGTCGTCCGAAGCCAGAAAGAGCGCGCAGTTGGCCACGTCTTCGGGCTGGCCGGAGCGGCCGAGGGGGATGGAGGCCTTGAGCTGATCGTGTTCGGGGGCGGAAGTCATGGTGGTGTCGATGACGCCGGGAGCAATGGCGTTGACGCGGATCTGGTCGGGGGCGAGGGCGCGCGCTAGGCCAATGGTCAGGGTGAGGACACCGGCTTTGGCCGCTGCGTAGGGGGGGCCAGCGGCTAGCCCGCCGGTCTTGGCCGCTAGGGAAGTCATGTTAATGATGGCTCCCTGACGGCGAGCCTTCATATGGGGGATGACTGCTTGGGCGCAGAGGAAAGGGCCTTTCATGTTGACATCGACGATGCGGTCCCAGTTCTCTTCGCTGCACGATTCAAAAGTGGTATAGACCAAGTAGCCGGCATTGTTGACGAGGATGTCGAGTTGGCCGAACTCGTCGAGTACGCGGCTCGTGCCAGCGTGGACTGAGGCTTTGGACGACACGTCCAATTCTAGGCCCAACGCGCCGATCTCAGCGGCCGTGTCGTGGGCGGTGCTTGAGTCAATATCGGCGACGGCCACTCGCGCACCTTCGCGGACAAAGCGCTCGGCGATGGCCTGACCGATGCCCCGGCCCGCGCCGGTGATCAACGCGGTCTTGTGCTGTAATTTTCCCGTCATGTGCGCTCCTACTTAGAAAAAGATCGCCAGAGCAGGACCGTACCGTCCTCGGCCCCAGATGCCAGCATGGTACCGTCGGATGAAAACGCCACGGATTGCACCCAACCGGTATGCCCTTTCAGGGTGGTCAGCCGCCTCTGCGTCGCAACATCCCACAGGATTATGTTGTTATCGCTTGAGCCGGACGCCAGCGTGGTACCGTCGGGCGAAAACGCCACGCAAGTGACATTTCCGGTATGTCCTTTGAGGGTGGCTAGCTGCTTGTGGCTTGCGACATCCCATAGGATTACGGTGTCATCGCTTGAGCCGGATGCGAGCATGGTTCCATCGGGCGAAAACGACCCTGAAAGAACATAGTCCGTATGCCCTTTGAGGGTGTCTAGCTGCTTGTGGCTTGCGACATCCCACAGGATTACGGTGTCATCGCTTGAGCCGGATGCGAGCATGGTTCCATCGGGCGAAAACGCCACGGCTTGGACCCAATCCGCATGTCCTTTGAGGGTGTCTAGCCGCTTCTTCTTCACGATGTCCCATAGGATTACGGTGTTATCATCTGACCCGGACGCCAGTGTGATACCGTCGGGTGAAAACGCCACGGCTTGGACCCTATTCTTATGCCCTTTGAGGGTGGCTCGCTGATTCTTCTGCGCGACATCCCACAGGATTACGGACTCATCCCCGCCGGACGCTAGGGTAGTTCCATCGGGCGAAAACGCCGCAGCTTGGACCCTAGCTTCATGCCCTTGTAGGGTGTCCAGCCGTCTCTTCTTTGCGACATTCCACAGGATTAAGGACTCATCCCCGGACGCGAGCATGGTCCCGTCGGGCGAAAACGCCACGGTTTGGACCCCCGACCCATTCCCTTGCAAGGTGGCCTGCTGCTTCCACGCGGAAGGATCGTCGTCTGTAACGGATGGGTCGAGCTCCGGCAGCGGTGCCAGAGAAGAAAGTTGCCAGAGCAGGACCGAACGAGCCGCGGACGCCAGCAACGCGCTGTCGGGCGAAAACGCCAGCGAAGTGACCGACCATCTATGCCCCCTCAGGGTAGCCCGCCGCCTCCGCGTTGCGACATCCCAAAGAATTACGGTGCGATCGTATGAGCCGGATGCCAGCAGCGCGCCGTTGGGCGAAAATTCCACGGAATAGACGTGAGACGTATGCCCCCTCAGGGTAGCCCGCCGCCTCCGCGTTGCGACATCCCAAAGAATTACGGTGCGATCGTATGAGCCGGATGCCAGCAGCGCGCCGTTGGGCGAAAATTCCACGGAATAGACGTGAGACGTATGCCCCCTCAGGGTAGCCCGCCGCCTCCGCGTTGCGACATCCCAAAGAATTAC
>JAPOYQ010000058.1 GCA_026706505.1 Gemmatimonadota bacterium | reverse complement strand
GTCCAAGCCGGCCAACACCTGACATTCACCATTCGCTTGTTGCTACTGACCGAGTGGGACGATCTGCAGGCAGAGGCCCTGGCGCGCTATCATCAATGGCTGGAGGAATAGAAGAATAATGGAACTACTCAAACTCGGCGTCGTCGGCTGCGGCTGGGCCGGCCAACAGGCCATCAAGGCAACTCAGGCCAGCTCCCTAGTCGATGTCATCGCCTTGGCCGATCTGGACGAACCGCGCCGCAGCCGCGTCGCCAGCGAAGAAGGCGTGCCGCGCCAATACGGCCCCTACCAAGACCTGCTGGCCGACGACCAAGTACAGGCCGTGCTCCTAGCCGTCAATCCACCGGCCCGCTACCCCATGGTCATGGACGCTTTTACCGCTCGCAAACACGTCTTGGTGCAAAAGCCGCACGCGGTGCGAGCCGCGCACATCTTGGAATTCGGAGCGGCGGCCGAGCGCGCCGGCACCACATTGCAATTCTGCTACTTCATGCGCCACTTTCCCCACAACCGCAAATTGCGCGTCGCAGTACAAGAGGGCTGTATCGGCGAGCCGTATCACGCCCGCATTTTCCTCAAATTCAATTCGCGCCCGCCAGCCGATAGCTTTGAAAGCTGGACCAATGTGTATGGTCACAAGGGAGGTGCCCTAGGCCAACACGCCTCGCACGAGCTCGACCTAACTTGGTGGTGGATGGGCTGTCCCAAGCCGCAGTGGGCCTTTGCTGCCAAGCATACCCTTGAGCCGCTGTACCACGGTCCCGAGGGCGCGGCCGAAGATTATTTTTCAGGCTTGGTCGGTCTGGAAGGCGACAAGACTATCCAGATAGACTGCTCGCGCTGGCTGCACTGCGATACCCCCACTACCGTGGAGTTGTACGGCAGCGAAGGGGCCCTATCTCAGGGAGTTATATGGCACTGGGAAGACGGACAATTCACCGCGCGAGAAGCTGCCGCAGAATCGGATATGCCCCACACCCAACCGCCCGCAGACGGCCTATCCTTCTACCACGAAATCGAGCACTTCGCCCGCGCCGTAGCCGGCCAAGTCAAAGCCGACGTCGATGCCCAAGACGCCTATCACTTCATGCAAATACTCGACGCCTTGTACGACAGCGCCCAACGCCGCGAAAAAGTAATGATCGACTGAAGAAGAAGCTCACGGACGCCAAGCCGCTTTCAGGGCACCCCAAGTAGTTTGGACGACAGCGGTAGCATCATCAATGCGGTGAAGTTCCAAGGTTTCGACCCCGCCCTCCTCCGTAGTAGTGATGGACAGGGTATCACCTTCAATGGCATAGGTGCTATTTATCTTCTCGAATTCACCGAGTCCTAATTCAGCAAGGAACTCGTCCTCATCGAGTTCAGCGAGGAACTCATCGACGAACGCCTGTTCATACGCGGGGTAATCCTCGTCGGAGACTCCCTCTAGGTCTGCGGCTAAACGGGCGAAGCCACGAGCGAAGCCAATGAAGAATTCCTTCATAAACTCGACGAGCTCGACGGGGGTCATCTTCTCATCATCGACGATATAGTACAATTCGACTACATCAACCCACAGGCTATCGCCCGCAACTCGATAGGTGCCGGAGAACTGGACAGAGAGCGCCTCTATGGGAGATTCGACATCGCCTTCTCCCCCCTCGATGTTTTGGTCGAGCGCAAAGGTGCCATCCGCCTCGAAGGTCAGGCGCATGGTAATCTCACTGCTTTCCTCATCGATATAGGTCCCCTCCCAAGTGCCGTGGAGAGCCTCTTCCTGAGCGGCGAGCGGCAGGGCGAGCAGGCAGAGGAACGCGATAGACGATAGAAGCTGGAGCATGACGGCCTCCTTTGAAGGGCAAAGGACAAGACGGCGAACAGTGATAAGAGTACTCCGAGACAGCATACACAGCAAAGTGGAACAGCGTCCAGCGGCAACATCCCACCCCCAGTTGACGGGATAAAACTCAGACGCTACTATCCGTCTTTCGTTCCACTCCCACATCAGAAAGCACACACCATGACCGAATCCATCCCCATCAGCAAGAACATCACCCAAGGCCCGTCCCGAGCTGGGGCCCGCGCCATGTACCGGGCCGCCGGTTTCGACGCCGAGGCCCTGCGCAAACCCCTCATCGGCATCGCCAATACCTGGACCGAGTTGGGGCCCTGCAACTTTGGCCTGCGCGGCCTAGCCGAGCACGTCAAGGCCGGTATCCTCCAGGCCGGCGGCACCCCCCTCGAATTCAATACAGTGGTGATCTCCGACGGCATCACCATGGGCACCGAAGGCATGAAGACCTCACTCATTTCGCGCGAAGTCATCGCCGACTCCATGGAACTGGTGGTGCGCGGCCACATGCTCGACGGCTTTGTCGCCCTCACCGGCTGCGACAAGACCACCCCAGGGGCCATTATGGCCATGTGCCGCTTGGACATCCCCTCGGTGCTGCTCTACGGCGGCTCGATTATGCCCGGCCGCCACGACCAAGTTGACATAACCATCCAAGACGTGTACGAAGCCATCGGCGCCCACGCCACCGGCCGCATCGACGACGACCAATTGCGCCTCATCGAGGAGAACGCCTGCCCCGGAGCAGGCTCCTGCGGCGGTCAATTCACCGCCAATACCATGGCCACCGCGGCCGAGATCCTCGGCGTGGCCCTCATGGGCTCGGGCTCGGTGCCAGCCACCGACCCGCGCAAGGAAGCCGTCGGCACCCAAGTTGGGACCCTAGCCGTCGAGTTAGTGCGCCAAAATCGCACCCCCTCGCAGATCATCACCCGCCCCGCCCTCGACAACGCCATCCGCTCCATTGCCACCACCGGCGGTTCGACCAACGGCGTGCTGCACTTTTTGGCCATCGCCCGGGAAGCCGGATTGGAACTGGACATTGAGGACTTCCAGACCTTGAGTAGCTCCACCCCACTCATGGTCGATCTCAAGCCCGGCGGCCGCTTTGTCGCCCCCGACTTGGACAAAGCCGGTGGCATCGCCTTAGTGGCCCGCCGCCTCAAAGAAGCCGGCCTGCTGCACGAGGACGCTCTCACGGTATCGGGCCGCACCATTGGCCAAGAGGCCGACCGCGCCGTGGAAACCCCCGGCCAGCAAGTCGTGGTCTCGGTCGATAAACCGTTAAAAAAATCGGGGGGTCTAGTCATACTCAAGGGCAATCTGGCCCCCGAAGGCGCAGTGGTGAAATTGGCCGGCCACGAACGCGCCCAGCACCAGGGCCCAGCCCGCGTCTTCGACAGCGAGGACGAAGTCATGCCAGCCATTGAGCAGGGCCAAATTCAGCCCGGCGCCGTGGTGGTCATCCGCTACGAAGGACCCAAAGGCGGACCGGGCATGCGCGAGATGCTAGCCGTCACCGGCGCCATCGTGGGAGCGGGTCTGGGCGACTCCGTGGCGCTGGTCACCGACGGCCGCTTTTCGGGTGCCACCCGCGGCCTGATGATCGGCCACGCCGCTCCCGAAGCCGCAGTGGGCGGCCCCTTAGCCGTCCTGCACGACGGCGATACCATCACCATCGACACCACGGCCGGTCGTTTGGACGTAGCGCTAGAAGAGGCCGAGTTGCAGACTCGTCTAGCTGCCTGGGAGACCCCGCCGCCGCGCTACACCTCCGGCGTGATGGCCAAATACGCCCGCTCGGTGTCGTCGGCCGCTCAAGGGGCGGTGACCAGCTAATCGTTTTTTGATGCAGCTACCGGGAGACGGTCGCTACGGCCCCTCCCACCGACTGACCACCTGCTTCTCCTTTTGGACGCGCTCGTACAGGTTCTGCCATTCTTGCGAGCCATCGTCCTCCAAAATTTCGGTGCGCACACCTTCTACATAGGTTCCCGGCGCGCTGGGATAATCCATGTGTATGCAGGTGCCGTCGGGATAGACGATGGCGTTGATCAGTCGCGGTTTCGGGTGGATGTAGAGCTGTCCCTGGCGCGCGTGTTCGTCGAGCTGCTCCTGCGGAACGCGGTATTTTTCAACCGCCGCCTCATCAACCTCGACGCCGAGGCCGGGCCCATCGGGAACCCGCTGGTGCCCGTTAATCACCTGAACGGGATCGGTCAACAGATGGTGGCTGTACATATTGATACAGCTAATCGCCGGCCACCGGGCGTGCGTTAGCACCGAGCCGAGATGGGCGTCCCACGTGGTCGTCAACCCATTGCCGACGATCTGCAACCAGAACGGCATGGAAACTTCCGCAGCGCATTGCCCCTGGCGCATGGTCATTGATTTCCCGCCCCCAATCACAAAGCCGTCGCAAACTTCCTCGCGCACCGCCGTGATAAACGGCGGCGAACCAAAGTGCATGGCCACCGGCCTGTTCACAGCCTGGCGGATCTGGCGATTGCCGAGAATGTCATCCTGCGGGATGGGCGTTTCGAACATGGCCACGTTCTCGTAGCGCTCGAGCTTCTTTATGATCGGAATGGCATTGGCCGCATTCTCCCAAGAGCCGTTGGGATCGAGGTCGAGATGGAAATGAGGGGGCACCACCTTAGATATGGCATCGACCTGCGCGACGATGTCGTACCAGGGCCGCGGTTTGTTCTTGAGATTCGTGTACCCTTGCGTCACGGCCTCGGCTGCTTCGGCAGCCCAGTTTTCCGGTGAGGTGTGACTACACCACCAAGAAATCGGCGTCCAGTCGCGCACTTTGGTACCCAGCAGCCGATGCACCGGGATTTCGAGTATCTTGCCGACCACGTCGAACAGCGCCATCTGCAAACCAGCACCCAGGCCATCTTCATTCATCAGGTCGGCCGGGCTTTGGCCGATGATGCGCGCAACCGCATCGTCGGTCACCCGACCATAGGTATAGTGAATGACGGTCTCTCCCCAACCCACGTGGCCCGTGTCGGTGGTGACCTTGCACAGCTCGAGGATGGACCAGTTGTAAACCGACTGGCGGGTTATCTCCTGCTGTCTAGGCGTGAACGGGACATCGACGATAATGCGTTCGACATTGGTGACTTTCATGGGATTTTCCTTTCAGCAGAGACGAGATGGATAGGATGGTTGAAAGGCAAAAGGATCGCTATATCTTTAGCGAACACGGAGGAGTTCCGGATTGCACTGGTAAGATAGTTTCACCGTAACCAGCAATCCAGTTTTCGGTGCCACTAAATAGCTACCATCGAGAGGCTGCCGCAATGACTGACCACAAAGCACCCAGACGCCGCCCGCCCCGCATTCGCCTGAACACGGGCGCTTGGAGTCCACTAGTTGACATGATCGACGTCTTTCCAGGCCACCGTGGCTCCAGTCGGCACGAAGAGTTGGAGCTATACGATGCCCCGCTTGGCATCCGCTTTGAGATCGAGGAGGCCGTCAAGTCCGAGCCGATCCTGCAAGCGACAATGGAGTGGGAAGGCACTCACGTCTCGCCGCTCTACATCTGGCAAGAGGACGGGCGCTATCACTTGCTCTACGACAGCGGGGGTGGCCAGTGTTACGCGGTCAGCGACGATGCGTACAACTGGACGCGACCCGTCCTGAATGAGGTCGAATTCAACGGCTCGTCCAACAACAACCTGCTCTCCAACTCGTGCAAAGGGGCTACCGGAATCTTCGAAGACCCCAACGCGCCTCCCGAGGAGCGCTTCAAGGCGATGGGCGGTCGCATGTACTGGTGGGATCCAGACACTGGCGAAGAGCTGTTTGGCGAGGTGCCGTCCCGGCGCATCAAGGCGGAACAGGAGCAAGAGAATTACACTGGTCCCAGAGCCGAAATCACGGGCCACATGCTCGCCTGGACATCACCCGATTGCCTCCACTGGACGCCCTTCCCAGAGCCGCTGGCGCACCGACCAGTCAACGGCGGCATATCGGCCTGTTACGACGAACACCGAGGCAACTACTTCGCCTACATCCAGCTAATGGGCTATCCCGCCGAACTGCTCGAAGGCATTGGTGTCAACAGGCTCGAACAGGGTATGCAGATCCGCACGATCGGCTTTTCGCGCACCGACGACTTTGCCAACTGGCCTGCTCCAAAGCTGATCCATCACCCCGACACCGAAG
>JAPOYQ010000620.1 GCA_026706505.1 Gemmatimonadota bacterium | reverse complement strand
CTGGTGTCGCGGAACGTAGCCGACGCGAGTTGGACGATCGGCCGGCTGACGGCAATCAATACCGCAGGTTCTATTGCGAGCGCGGTGATCATGGCTTGGGGGCTTTCCTGGTTGGGGCTCGACTTCGCGCTGCGGACGGTAACCGGCATGGCCATTGTCGGGGGCTGCGTGGCCTTTGTCGCAGGAGCGGGCCGCCAGCTAGGTCGGCGGGTTGCTGCCTTGCTGATCGCATTTAGTGTAATCGGGTGGGGGCTCGCCGCGACCCTGCTCAAAACGAGGCTTCCCCACGACCATCTGTCTTCCGAGGGGACCCTGCTCGAAGTCGTGGAGGGCCAAGGCGCCAGCCTTGCCGTGGTGCAACTCGAAGACAAGGTGCTGCTCGGAATCGACCGCTTGTGGCAGGGTTCAAACAAGAAGAACCAACAGACCTTTGCCGGCCATCTGCCCATGCTGCTGCGCGGCGATGGCAATGAGACGGATGTGCTCGTTGTGGGGATGGGTACCGGCCAAGCTGCGGGGCGGTTTCTGTTGTGGGATGTCCATAGGCTCGATTGCCTAGATGTGGAAGTGGCTGTTTTCGATCTCGCCCGTCGCTACTTTGGCGCGACTTGGCTGGACGATCCTCGGGTGCGCGCCCTAGCAGAAGACGGCCGGGATTACATCCGCCACAGCCAAGTCCGCTACGATGTGATCGGCATTGAAGTGGGCCAACTCTTTCGCCCGGGGATCATTTCCTTTTACACTAAAGATTTTTACCAGCGCCTCAGACAGCGGCTAGAGATAGGCGGTCTAGTGACGCAATTTGTGCCGGTGCGGATGCTTTCCACGCCGCAGGTGCTCGACATCGTCGCCACCTTCATCAGCGTTTTTCCGCAGAGTCAGCTCTGGTTTAATGGGCCAGAGTTCGTCTTGATCGGCCGCCGGGCGGATGACTTTGCGCTCGACATCCCGTCTCTTGAAGAAAGGCTGGGGAAGCCCGAAATTCGCCGCGATCTGCACTACCGGCACCCGCTGGACGCTAATACGGGGTGGCTCAACGAGTCCGACAGCGTCTTGGGGAGCTTCCTAGCGTCGGCTGAGGATCTGCGCACCCTAAGTCGCGGTGGGCGGATTCTCGTGGATAACGTACCTAGGTTTGACTACGAACTCGATCCGCGTCAAGATATCGAGGTGCGCACCGTGGGTGCCTTGCTCGAGATCGAAAAACCCTTGCGCAAGGTGACCTCTGCCGCGCTCGATGGGAGGCGCATGGCCCGCATTGAACAAATGCGCAAACAAAATCTGTACGCCTTGGCCAACCTGATCGTCGACCGCGGCAACAAAGCCTTGCAGGCGGGGCAACTGGAGCTGGCCGAGCGGACTGCGCGGGAGGTGCTGGCCGAGGTGCCGGCGCATACTAAGGCGCTTTGGCTCCTCGAAAGGATTGAGGGTCGGCTGGACAAGGATAGAGTGCGATGAACCTGCGCCTCATTCTCTATACTTTGTTGCTCCCCGCCCCGGTCTGGGCCCAAGGACAGGGTTATCGCCTTGAGCCGAACCAGTTGATCGTCAGCGAGAGCGACTGGCCGGGGTGGAATTTCCCCGCCGGCAGTGTGGATTTTAGCGCCGAAGGCGTCCGCCCCCATTTTGTGCGGCGGCAGATCAATGCCGTGCTGAACGCGGGGGCCTTCAGCCGCGAGGACGTGACCGGAGGCATCCGACGGGCAGGGACCAATTTCGCCGGGGCGGCGCAGCTCATGGACGGTCTGGAGGAAACCTACTGGGAGCCAGCGCTGGACGCGCCGCTGCGCGACTGGTGGGTCGAGGTGGATCTGGGTCGGGTGGTGTGGGCTGAGAAAGTAGTGGTGAAATTTGTCGCCGAAGGGGTCGGCGATCCGTTTTTGCAGTTCAAGGTGCTTACCTCCAATGGCGATGAGGCTTTTCAGGGCAGTCAGAGCCTCGACTATCGGGTAGCCGGTCGCAGCGAGGGGTTGAACAAGACGCAGCGGGTTTTCGAGTATGCGTTGCGTCCGGCCAAGTCAGCGGATCCGGGTTTGAGCGGGGATTTAGTCCAGTATGTGCAGCTTGTGGCCACGGCCAGCGATGGCCGTCGTGGGGCGGAGGTGAGTGCGTCGGGTTGGGAGGGTTTGCCAGCGTCGGATCGGGGGGATGTGCTTTATTTTCGTCGGGAGTCGACGGGGGTGGAGCGGGAGGTATCTCAGGCGGAGTATGCGGCGATTCGGGAGGATCGTTTTAAGGGGCCGATCCGCTATTATCGTTCGGAGCGTCCTCGGTTGGCGGAGGTGGAGGTGTGGACGGTGGGGGAGAATATAAGTTTGGGCTGGAAGGAGCGCGGGGGGTCGATCGAGGGATTTGGGGAAGCGGGCGGACATTCCAATGCAGTCGATGGCGATTATACCACCGTCTGGAGTGCAGAAGCGGGATTTTCCACCAAGGGCATAGGTAGTCGAGATGACGATTTCGCTGTGTTGATCAAGAACCGGGATCGGGACCTCCTATTGGACCTAGGCACCTGGTACTGGGTCGATCGCGCCTTTATT
Organism: Gemmatimonadota bacterium; assembly: GCA_026706505.1. The sequence goes on along the minus strand of JAPOYQ010000620.1, from coordinate 3,478 downwards.
GTCTATGGCAGTGCCACATTCCCCAATTACGTGCTCAATCTTTCGGATGGCAGTCTGGCACCCGATGGCAGCCAGATCTTTACTTCCGTGGTGTCGCGCGGCAGAGACGATGTCACGCTTGGCCGCGAGGCTCTTGCGCCCGCCGGGTCGCTGCCGACGAATACGTTCATGCAGGCCAATATCTTCTCCCCTATCAAGGGGCGCTTTTTTAGGTTCGACTATCGCGTCGTCACTACCGGGTTGATCCGTTCTGGTGTAAAGGAGTTGCTGCTCTATGGCTTTGGTTTTCTTCCACAGGTCACCCTGCAAACGCCGGCGATCGAGTTGGGAGATGCTCCCCGCATCCTTTCCACCATCTCCTGGGAGGCTCAAACGCCGCCCGGCACCCAGCTGCAGATTCGCACCCGAACCGGCAACCGACTCACCGAAGACAAGCATTTCTTTAACAAACAGGGGGTTGAAATCCCCGAGGCCGACTATCGCAAGACGCTGTCGTTTATGCGGGGGGATTCGACAGTGGCCTTTGTGCCCGACGAGGCGGATTGGAGTCCGTGGAGTCAGTTTTACGAGAGATCCGGCGCGGCCATCACCTCGCCTAGCCCTCGGCGCTATATAATGATTGAGGCCAGCCTGCTCTCGGACGATCCCAACCAATCCGCGGTGTTGCGCCGCCTCAATATCGGCTTGAGGGATCCGCTGGTGCATCGGATTCTGGGCGAAATCGCGCCGCGCCGCGCCCAGCAGAGCGGTCTCCGCGAGGCGTTCGCGTTGTCGCTGACCATTCCACCCAACGAGGCGGGCTCGGAGAGGCTGGGGTTTGATCAAGTACTCTTTGAAGTGCCCCCGAGCGCCGGGGTGGAGTTGGTGGATGTGACCTTGGGCCTAGAGAGCGAACTGGAGGTGGGGGGCGGTCAGATATACCCGGCGGATGAACTGGAGATTAAAACCGGAGTTGATTCGTTGTGGGTTCACCTGCCCGAGGTGGTCCGAGAGCCCGAGTTCCAGGTAGTGCTGCGTTTTTCGGGTGCGTTTTACTTGGCGAGCAATGCCTTTCTCGTCTCGGTGGGACTGGGCGAGGAAGAGGAGATGGTGTGGCAGCGAGTGGACGCGACGGCCTCGGGCGAGGGCCTGACCGTGCTGACGCCGGTGGCTGGTGGACTGGTAGGCGATATGGAGGTACTGGGAAATCCATTCACGCCGAACGGAGACGGCATCAACGATGCGGTGAAATTCGTCTTCCCCGTATTTAAGATGCCGGGGCAGACCTCGCTGATATTGGAAGTCTATGCGCTCGACGGATCGCTAGTGCACCGCCGGGCACAGTTCGTAGCGCACGCCGCTGGTGTTCAGGAGGTGAGTTGGGACGGCCGGGATCGGGATGGAGTGCTGTTGCCGCCGGGCTTGTATATCTGCCGGGTCGGTCCAGAGGTAGACGCGGAGGGTATTGGTGAATCGACGGTGGCCACGGTCGTGGCCAGTGTGTACTGAGAGTATAGACGCAAATTCCTCGACAGGTACCTTTCAGTACGCAGCATACAAGACGCCGGTTTTTTCGACCTTTTCCCGGTCGGCATCGACCGAAACCCGATACAGATAAATCCCTGGCGGCACCAAACCGCCGGCCTCGTCCCGACCATCCCACGCCCGCTCGTACTCGCCGATCCCATCCGCGCCCGAATACACCCGCCGCACCCGGCGACCCGACAAGTCCCATACCTCCACCGCTACCTGCGCACTGCCCGTAATCTCCAAGATGTGATAGAAGATGCCTATCTCGTCGTTGCGGCCATCGCCATTGGGCGTAAAAATGGTCGGCTCGACTTGCACCTGCAACAGCCTCTGCTCCTGTGCGGCGGTGGCCACCGACACCCGGTTGCCCTCGTATTTCGCCGTAGCGTCTCCCGGATTGACCCCCTGCGGCACCTCTAAAGGCTGGTCGCTGTCCGACACCTGCGCCGCAAAGATTGCTCCGTAGCGCAGCACCTGGGCTGAGAAATCGACCTCGACCAGCGTCCCCGAGTCCTGCTCTTGGAGGCGCGGGAAACTGACCGCCAGCCGATGCGGCTCCTCGGCTTCTACGGTAAAGGCCACAGGCACATCGCCGATGCGCACCGCCTCCACTGCGCTGATGATCGAGGAGGTCTCAATTTCCAACTGGTCAAAGCCGACATCGCCTGGGTGAATCGTCGGCCGCAACGCATAGGTGAAGGACGATTGCTGCCCTACCTTTGCTTCGACAGGCCAGACCTCGCCCACTAGGTTCGTCGCCACCGGCTCGGAGGCGCGCAACTCTACGAAACCCATCCGGCCACCGGCGTCTTCACGGGGCAGAAAGTCGACCTTGAACTGGAAGTAGCGTCTGGGGCTTGCCGATACCATCGGCGTGCCGCTGCTGTCGGCAAAGTCATAGGGTGCCGACCAAAAGGTCCAGTGGTCGAGGTCGTGGGTGATGCCGGCCCGTTCATTGAGTTTGAGGCCGTTGTAACCAGCGCGACTCACCTCGGCTTTGCCGCCGCGGCCGGTGAAGCGCCAGAATACGTCCGCATCGTTGTCTAAGCCGCTACGGGTCCGGATGAGAACTTGGGCTCCGGACTCCTGAACCCCGGACCAGCGCAGGTCTCCCCAGGCCATAGGCCGCTCGAAATCGATGACATCGGAAATATAAGTGGCCTGTTTGACGAACCCCTTGGCGTAAACTTCTATTTCGTTCACTTCCCAGTCCGTGTTGTGCTCGGCCAAGGCTACCTGGACAAACTCTACTGCCTCGTGCGATGGGATGGGAATGTCGAGGATTTGCTCTCGGTTGTCTCTCACTTCGACAATCCAGGGCGATTTCGGCGGAACGATGCCGTAGTTGACTATGGGGCGCGGGCCGAGGTGGACGCGGAGGATGCCCACGGTTCGGCCTGGGTCGGTAAACCCGGATATCACCCGAAGCCGGTCGATGTTGTAGAGACCGCCTAGGTAGATATTGGCCGTGCCCGACCGACTGAAATCATCGGTACAGGCCCCGGATCTGATACTGTGATCGGCGCACAGATACTTTTCCGCCAGCCAGAAAGTACCCGTATCACCATCCCACACTTCTTTATTTATATTGGCCCTTAAATGTGTCCCTCCTTTCTCTTCGATTCCGGGTGCTATGTTGAAGTCTGGGTTGCGTTTGAGGGGCTGGATACCGGTACTATCCACGTCCAAGTCAATGATTTCTCCATGAGGTTCGGCATCGAAATTCATCCAGCTCAATTGTCTGAAGTCCACCCCGGCATGGCCTTCCTCAGGAGGTTTGGGCCGATCTTCACCGCCGAACCGGTAAATGGTCAGACCCGAGGCTGGGCCAGCCCAAAGACCGAGCGCCGAAGAAAAAATCCAGAATAGAGAAAGGAAGCGTGCTACTGTCATCGACGTTCATTCCGCAAATTGTATCTCGGAAGATAGTTATGAAACGGTGGAGTGTCATCTATTACTGGCCGCTAAG
>JAPOYQ010000415.1 GCA_026706505.1 Gemmatimonadota bacterium | reverse complement strand
TATGCATGCAATGACCGGCACGCCCAACGGATGCCTCGCCCATTCAATGAGCCGCGATATGGTCTATCGCGTCAATGGTGCCGAAGTCGGCGAGATGGAAATGGCGGCGTATTTGTGTGGTCATCTGGGCATTCCCTGGGTCTTTACAGCGGGCGATCTGCACGCATGTACCGAATCCGAGCGCTGGGTCAGCGGCATTGTCACCGCACCTGTAAAAGAAGGCCTAGGAGAATTATGCGCCCTTCACATGGCACCAACAGACGCCCGCGCCCTGATTAAGACGCGCGTTCAGGAAGCCATCGCGGTCGCCGAAAACATCGAACCGCTCATTGCAAAACGTCCGGCGGTGGTGGAAGTAACGCACCCCGACCCCAACCATCTTTCCGTGCCAGAAGGGGTTGAGCGCGTAGATGACGTTACGATTCGGTGCAAAGGCGAATCCTTTTGGCAGGTGTTTCACAACATGGTCTATGGCAAGCCCGATTTTCCAGTTCCCGCGTAACGTTCAGCCCCGCTCCCACTGCGGCAACTGCTCGGCGTAGTAGCGACGGCTATCCACGTCCAAGGTGCGCCAGATCAAAAACTGCTTGCGCACATCGTCCAAAAAAGTGCGCACCACCCGCTGCCACGTCGCCAGATCCCCAGCCTCCAACGTCAAATCAACGTGAATATCGCAATAGTTCGGGTCTGCCCCCGGCTCTATCTCCATCGCGGTCTCTTGCACCACGCCTTGGTCAAACGGAGCCAACCACACCCGCGCCGCCACGCGCACCTTTTCTCCCTCCTTCTCCACCTGCAAAGCTTCGACGTAAAATCCCGCCCCAATCGACTGCTCCTGATTGGCCGCCCACGATTCTGCTTGGAACGCCGCCATGCCGAGGGCTTCGCGCCGCGCCAGCGAGAAGGGCAGTTGCACGCGCAAATGCTCGCCCTTGACGACCGGCAGCTTCCACCGCCGTTCAATCCCCGGCGTGCAGATCCGTCCGGCCATGCGCGCCGGATAGAGCGCCGACGCCACCACCAACAGCGCAATCGCGCCGACGGTGAGCACCGCCCCCAGCGACGAGTAGTTCAACTCCAAACCGGGCAAAAAGCCCCCTTGACTCAAAAGCTGCGCCGCGCCTTGCCCTAGCAAATACCCTGCGACCGTGCCGACCACACCCAAAGCCACCGCCTCCGCCATGAACAGTCCGCTAACGTGCCCGGGGGCTAAGCCAACCGCGTTAAAGGTGCCGATTTCCTGCGTCCGCTCGTACACGGCCCCGAGCATGGTGTTGAACACGATCAACCCAGCGATCAGCAGCGGCACGATCAGCGATCCCCATCCCGACACCGACGCCACCCCAACCGAATTGACTAGCAAGCGTTGTCCTCCGAGACCGGCGAACAAGTTCAAATCCAACGTCTCCGCCAGCTCTATCAGCGCGCTGCGAGCCTCTTCCGTGCCCCCATCCAACCGAATCCCCACCGACGCCAGCCGCACCCCCTCCCATCGCATCAGCGCGGCAAACGGCAAGACCGGAGTCGCCGACGCAGGCAAATGGGCAAACGGCCGCAATTTCCCCCCCTGTTCACGTCCCACGGCCGCTTCTGAGGGCTGCTGCGCCTCTGGATCTAACGGGGTCAGCGGCTCGCCGTTCAGATCGAGCCGGTCCAGCGCGTCATCTGCAAGCAACCCAACAACCCGAAACACTTCCCCAAAAACCCGCACTCGCTCCTGCTCCAATCCTTCTGTGCTGACCCCCAAAGAATCCGCCAATCCCACCGGCAACAGACAGGCGTCCTCTTCCCCGGGCCGCAGCCACCGCCCAGCTACCACCTCCGGCCCGAGCAAATCCTCCTCTTGCGCCACTACCCCGACAAACCCCCAGACCCCAACCGCTCGCTCCTCCGCGTCATCCCGCTCGACTCGGTAGGACGACGCCAGCGATCTTATGGACATCCACGCCCGAGGCGCGACCTGGTCGTCGCCAAACCAATCGCGCAACAGATCGTAGCCTTCCATCTCCATAGCCTGCCAGCCCGGCATCCGCACCAACGCGCCCTCGTACGCCGCGTCCTCGCCAATCGGAATCCAATTCGTGTGCAGCGCAGCGCGAATCGACGTGAAGGACAGCACGGAAAAGGTCAACAGCACCAGCGTCGCGCAAGTCAGCCCCGTGCGCCACGGCCGTCGCCGCAAATGCGCCAACCCCACGGCCACCGAAGTCAACACCGCACCCGACCGCTGCACCGCGACCTGTCCACGCCTAGCACCCAACGCCTGTAACTCCCGGTTCAACCGCGACATCCCCAAAAACGTGACCAAAATCCCCAACGCCAAGATGACGAAACCGAGCAAGATGATCGCTGGCGAAATAGACAACTCAAAGGCCGGATGCACGTAGCGCAGGGCGACAAAGCCAATGAGAAAGAGCGCGAAATACCCAAATACCTGCCGCCGCAAATCGGCAAACCCAAACGCCAACCGCTCGGCAAAGTGGGCAAAGGGAATCAGCACGGCCAACAAAAAGAGCGCCCCCTGCACCACCCCAGCTTGCGTCCGCTCCACGTCCCGATAGGCTGCCGCAGCCAGTGCCCAAGCGCGCCGCGCCCGATCGACAAAATCTCGGTGCCGATGCTCGGCGCGCGCCACTGCTGCCTCTGCCAGTAGTCCAGCCGACCGCTCGTGAAAGGCCGCCAACCGCCCATTGCGCACGCCGTGTCGCTCCAGCCGGTCAATCCGCTCGCCATTGAGCGTGTGCATATCAGCAGCCACCCGATACACCGTCTCCGCGATGCGCCCCTTCCCATCGACCGCATAGCCTACCCCGCTCGGAACATCCTCCGTCCCATTGAGCAACAGCAGGCGTCGCCCCAACCCATAGCGGCCCGTTGCCATCACGGCCTTGAACCGCTCGTTAGGCTGGGTAAAAATCACGGCGACCGGCTCCGTCCACGACCCCACCCGATTCACATAGCTGAACAACTCCATTTCCGGAGCCGTCAGCGGCAGGCAGGCCCCGTACACCACCGGCTCGGCTTCCAGCGCCGCGTCAACGGCTTGCACCCGCTCCAAGGTCAACAAGTTGCGCGGATCAAAAATCCCAAACAGCGTCGTCCCCCGCAGCGGTGCAGTGACGATCTGCTCCTCTTCCTCGGCGCCATCCATCGTCACCGTCAGCGCGCGCCCCGGCAACTTGCGCTCCCCATTGATCCCCCAGTCCGGCGCATCCGTCACCGCCCCAGTCTCCGCATCGAGCCGATACGCCTCCAACCGCACCGGCTTCGTGTAGATGATACCCGATTCAACCCCGGGAATGGCAAACCGCCCCGAATCATCCACCGCGGCCCAAAAATCAGGCCGCACCCCAGCCAACGTCGGATGGCGCAGCCGCACCCGCACCAACGCCCCAGCCGTAGGCTGATCCGGCAGATAGCTGCGCGGCCCGTAGTGAACCACCTCCCCGCGAATGGTGCCAAACGCATCGTTGCCCCAAGCCCACGGCTCCAACTCAGGATCGTCAATAAGTGCGGGCAGCACGCCCTGCAGTAGAGCAACTTGATCTCCCAACCAGTCAAAGCGCACCGCCTCGGGATCATCGTCGGGCGCGTCAAAGCGAGCGCGGCTGTCGTTGACCGTGCAAAAGGCCAACGCCGGGCATCCGGTGAGGGCCGCGACAGACGCATCCAATGGCACCGTCAGGCTCATTCCCCCTAAACCCTGGCGGGCAAAGTCCTGCTTCAGGCCATTGACCAGCACCCGCTTACCCCCCAACGCGGAATCCTCGTACGCCGTTACTAACTTTAACAACCGCTCGGTGATCGGCGGCGGGAGCAAGGAGACGCGATACGGCTCTGTCGGCCTGAACGCCCCGAGCCGCGGACTGTGCGACGACAGATCCAAGCCCACAAAAAAACGCGTCTTCAGCGCACTGAGCCGCTGCAAAAGCGCGTTATCCTCCACCTCACCCTCCCGCTGCCCTGCAGCCGCCAGCAACAACGGCGCAAAATGGCGCATCCCCGCCATGTTCTGGAAGTGCCCGGCCATCCACAGCAATAAACGCGTCTTCAGCGCGCTGAGCCGCCGCAAAAGCGCGGTCTCCTCTACCTCGCCCTCCCGCTGCCCCGCAGCCGCCAGCAACAGCGGCGCGAAATGGCGCACCCCCGCCATGTTCTGGAAATGCCCAGCCGTCCACAGCAACGCGACCGTGCGCTTGGGAGGTCGCGCGGCAAATCCCCGCGCCAATTCCAACAGCGCCGCCGCACCCGCAGCCTGCTCGGCCCCCGGCGCTAACGCAGGCACCGGCGACATAGCGTCGTAGTGCGCGGCTAGGAAAACAACCTCCTCCCCCAACGTCGCATCGCGCCCAGGGATCACGGCGACCAAATTCTGCGCCGTCACCTCTCGCCACGTCATCCGCCCCCGCAAGCGCACCTGCGCCCGCGATCTTTCCAGCTCCCGCAAACGTTCCGCCACGTCTTTGCGCGCATAGAGCCGAGGCAAGTCGGCCGGCACATCGAGGAATTTCTGCTCAGCTTCCTTGCGATGCGCCCCGGCTTCTTCCAAGAACACCACAGCCGCAGCCCCTAAGTGAAACGCATCCACCCAAGCTGTGCCCGAGACATAGTCGAGGAGAACGATCCGCCCGGCCACCGGCTGCCCTTCGAGTCGGCTACCATCCCCGCCATACACCAACTGACCCTCAAGTCCCTCGGTCGGCAGGGTTGGCGTCCGCACCAAATTGGGCCAGACGCCGAACAATTCGAGCCGCTCTCCCGCGCATTCGAGCCAGAATCCCTCGTCCATCGGCACCAACACCGGGAACTCGTGCCGATAGATCTCTGCTACCCCCAAACTCCCTAACTCGGCGATCAGCCACTCACGGGCTACCGCAGCCCCCGGATAGCCCGTCATCCGCGAGTCAGGTGCGGAGAGTGTCTCCACCGTGTGCCGCAGCCGCCCTTCCCGCTCGGACTCGGCGGCAAGCGCCGGGCTCGCGAGCAGGGCTAACAGGAGCGGCAAAAGAAAAGCCCCTAGGCACCGAAGCCCAGAGGCTTGCTCACTTGGCGCATTGTCACCGCTATATCCTAAACAGTTAAGGGAACCGTCCAGTTCGGGGGGAGGGGATGAGAGTCGCCAGTTTCTTGAGTAATTCAAGGCAGTCCGCTCATCGCAGCAGAATGAGCTTGCGGGTGAGAACGTCCTCGGCGGTCACCAGTCGATACAGATAGACGCCGCTGGCCAACGGACGCCCTTCGCGGTCGCGACCATCCCAGTGGAGACGATAGTGGCCTGCCTGCTGCGGCCCCTGACTCAAGACCGCCACTCGCTGCCCGGTCAACGCGAACACCTCTAGGCGCGCAGCACCCGGTTCTAGCAGGAAATACGGAATGACGGTCTGACTGTTGAACGGATTGGGCGCGTTCTGCTGCAATTGCGGGCCATCGGGCATCGCCACTGGTTTGGCACTAGCGGTCTCGACCTCAAAGCGAACGATCTCGGTAAAGTCGGCCAGTAGCTTGTTTTGCGCCTTGTCCCACACCGTCATTTCAGCAAGTCCCCAGATACCAGGGACGCTGCCGACCGGCAAAATAATCGTCTCTTGGTAGGTCTTATAAACCGTTGGATCCCCGGGGAAATAGACAGAGTAGTAATACTCGTTGCGGTGATGTCTAAAAAAATGCTCTACGCCCTGAGGGTCGCGTAAAAGCATGTCCGTCGATCTATATCCGCTGATATTGTCCTTGATCCTAAAGGTAATATCGACCCTTGTTTCGCCGTTTGGTGCTGCTGGATTGGTCGGCTCAGCCTCAATTGTAATTTGATTTAAATCTAATTGGGGCGGGGTAGTATCCGGATTTGTTGTTTTGATATTAATTGAAGTTGGTAATTCGTCAATGACTATTTGGTCGTCATGTAAACCATGCCCTGGATCAGTGAAAAACACACCCCGAGTATTTAACGCGATATCCTGCATCAGGATATGATTGAGTTTCCAAGTACCGCTTGGGTAGTAATCAGGAATTACAAGTTGAACACTCGCTTCGCCGGTTGCTGGATCA
>JAPOYQ010000621.1 GCA_026706505.1 Gemmatimonadota bacterium | reverse complement strand
ACCTAAGCGATGTTCCAACACTCATCATTGACGACGAAGCCGATCAGGCCAGCCTTAACACACTAGTTAAAAGGGGCAGGGAAAGTACGACGTATCGGCGACTACTCGAACTTCGAGATTCTGTGCCGTGCCACACGTTCCTTCAATATACGGCGACGCCTCAGGCGCCGCTCCTCATCAACATCATTGACTCCCTTTCTCCTGATTTCGTTGAAGTACTGGAGCCTGGTGCGGACTATGTGGGCGGACGCTCCTTTTTTGCCGAGACCCACGGACTAGTTAGGGTCATTCCCTATCAGGACGTACCGACTAATGATAATCCGCTCGCGGATCCGCCGGGCTCGCTGCTGGATGCATTGCGTGTCTTTCTGGTCGGTGTTGCCGCCGGCCTGATCCAAGGCCGGAGCCGGAACAATGCCAATCGTTCCATGCTGGTTCACCCATCGAGGGAAACTGCACAGCACCAGGAGTACCGCATTTGGATTGGTCAAGTATTCGACGAGTGGAGACGCATATTGGCGTTGCCCGAAGCTGACTCCGATCTCATTGACTTCTTACAAGATTTTCGGGATGCGCATTCGGACTTGGCCCGGTCGGTACCAGACCTTCCTTCCTTTGACAACATCATGGCTATGCTGCCAAGGGCATTTCGCCTTTCAAGCATTGAGGAGGTCAATACGAGAGGACGGCGAGGAACGCCTTCGATTGATTGGAGCCGTTCATACGGCTGGATCCTCGTTGGCGGCCAGGCAATGGACCGCGGCTTCACTGTGGAGGGCTTGACCGTCACCTACATGCCTCGCGGCCCTGGTATCGGCAACGCCGATACGATACAGCAACGTGGTCGCTTCTTTGGCTACAAGCGCCCCTATCTCGGGTACTGCCGCACCTACCTTGAACAGGATGTCCTCACAGCGTTCGAAGGATACGTCGAGCACGAGGAGGAGATGAGACGGCAGCTTCAGCAAGTTCGCGACGCCGGTGGCCCTCTCAGCGACTGGAAGCGTGCCTTCGTCCTTTCGCCGGCTCTGCGACCCTGTCGAAGCAACGTCATCGAGTATGACTATGCTCGCGGACGTTACGCTGATGCATGGTTTGCGCCTCGCGTGGTACTTAGCGCCCCGAGAGTCATAGATGACAATCGAAGGGCGGTACTGAACTTCCTCAACAGCCTAGCGTTCAATCCAGACGAAGGAAACCCAAACCGAGAGCCTGCCCAGATACACGACATCTGTCGGGATGTCCCATTGGTCCAAGTAGTTGACAGGCTCCTTGTCCCCTATCGCCTAACCGCATCGAGCGATACCCAGGAGATAACTGGCGTTCTACTGCAACTCTCCCACGCCCTTGAAGAGGATCCAAACGAGCAATGTGTCGTATATCGGATGAGCCCGAATTTCTCGCGTCGACGGTCAGTCGACAACAATGGCCGAATACGGAACCTCTTCCAAGGTGCTGCGCCAGTCAATCCTCCTGAGTTACGCGGCTCCATCTATCCAGGCGATTTGGCTATGCGTGCGCCTGAACACGTAACCGTCCAAGTTCACTCCGTTGAACTCTCGCAGATCGGCGAGATTGTTGCTCGGAATGTTCCCGTTGTAGCACTCTGGATACCTCGGAGAATGGAGTTGGCCTGGCTCACACAGGAACAGGTATATGCGCCCTGACCTGTCATCGCTACTTGAGACGATTGAGGTCCCGATCTCCGATCAGGACACTGATCTTCGCTATTTTGTCAAGCCTATCCGAAATTTCGAGCGGCACTACTTTGGTCGAACCAGCGACGGTGCGCCATCCCTGCTCTTGAGCGCCAAGGACCGATCTCCCAGGGCACCAATTCGCCTTGCCGCGCTAGAGGTCTATTTTTCTGTTCCCTGCAATATTGCCGCTGTAGGAGACAGGACAACAACCGAGACACTGACTGCAATTTCATGCACCGCAGGCGACCGTATTTTGCAAGCCTATTTCGCTCACGTTTGCGAGACCCTACTCCATATAGTTGGGGCCTCCCCAAGCCTGAAGCAGATAGCCGATGCGGTCCAAAGGTTAGTCGATCTCTTCCAGAAACTCGCCGGCCCGCCAAAGCGAACCGTAATCGGTCTTTTCGGGGAGCTTTTCGTCATCTGCTCCGCCAAGTCTCCCGCAGTAGCTGTCCAAGCATGGAGAAGTGCTGATGAGGATAGATTTGACTTTTCGATCGCCAGCGCAAGGCTAGAGGTCAAAGCCAGCAGCAACAGGCAGCGAGCCCATGACTTCTCTCTTGAGCAGTGCCACCCGCCGACGGATTCCGTAGGGGTTCTTGTCTCTCTCTTTGCTGAGGCCAGTGGGGGTGGGTTGTCGTTGCTCGATCTCATACAACGTATCGAGCTACGGCTCAGCGGAGACCCCGGACTTCAGCTTAAGCTCCAAGAAACCATAGCCGAGGGACTTGGCAGAAGTGCGGCGGCCGCCTTTACCATGCGTTTTGACGAAGACGTTGCCAGATCCTCTCTCCAGATTTACGAACTCAGTTCCATTCCTGCGGTTCGCGGAAACCTACCCGGCGAGGTCAGTCAAGTACGCTTCCGCAGTGACCTTTCCCGCGTTATTCCGGCAGATAGAAGTGGCCTGACAAATCAAAGCTCCCACCTCGACGACCTACTGCCGCTCGGACGATGACTGGTATCAAACGCAAGGCCCTGGTCCCCCCTACTCCCGCGAGTAAGGCTGCCAGCGCTGTGATGCGGGCCAACCGAGGCCGCGACACTAAGCCAGAGCTCACGATTAGACGGCTTCTATTCGCCAATGGCTATCGATTCCGGATCCACATGAAGACGTTGCCCGGTAGACCAGATATCGTCTTTACAAGGCGGAAGAAAGCTATTCTTGTAAATGGCTGCTTCTGGCACCAGCATCCCAGCCCTGCCTGTCCCTTGCGCTCCCGTCCCAAGTCGCACGCGAACTACTGGACTGCGAAGCTGGATCGAAACGTAGAGAGAGACCGGCTGAACGAAGTTCGACTACATGATTTAGGCTGGCAGACCCTCACAATTTGGGAATGCGAGCTATCCGATCTCAGCCTGCTATCAAATCGTCTTGCAGGGTTTCTCGGAGACCCTCGTGTTGACCAATCACGATGCACCGCAAGCGCTCACCTGTTTCCTTCTTGACACCGACGCCATGCACGGCTCCAACTGCAAGTGCATTGGGTTCACCTCAAGGTGCCAAAGCTAGTCGTTACCCTAATATTGCGACCTTAGGATTCCTTCCAATCTGTGTTGCTGAGCTATCCCCCAGAGTTCGTGGCTCTCCCTCCACCTACCAAGAACTATCCTTCTAATTAACCTTCGGGAGCCCGTTCACCCGCGGTGTCATCCACCCGATGACCTCCTCCCGCAACTCTTGCTCGATCGCGACTCCCACCTTCCTCGCCGCGCTAATCGCTCTAATCCGATCAAACACTACTACTTGGCCCGTTAGCGCCGCGCGTCTCAACTCCCTGGCGTCAATAACGAACGGTGCCACCATGCCTGTGCTCGGCCTAACTGCGGCATTTAGCCACTTGAACCACAAATCCGCGTTAGGCGTTCCTATTTTGTCCCGCCAATTCTTTCCGCTCGCACACTGCAGGAAATACATTGGCATGCCTTCGCGCTCGTCTCCGAAGTCACGATAACATACCAAATCCAGGCCACCATCCTTATCGTGGGGCCCAATCCATTGTTCCAAGTCCACGGCTCCCCTGGTATGTATCAACTCGCGCAACTCCGCCACAATTGCCGGAACCGCCTTAGTATTCTCCGGTGACCAGCCCGCCCGATACGTCTTCCAACCTGGCAACAAAGCCGGACAAATTCTTTCCACTATTTTCTCGAACAAATTTCCTTGCGCAACATACGCAATGCGTTCCTTAGCCCATTCTGGAAATATCTTTTGAATGGCCAACAACACGAAGAACGCCCGCACAATATCCTGTTCCCAGTCTTCCAAGCCGACAACTCTACTGTTGGTTACTTCAACCGTTTCCGGCAGACCGCCCCATCGTTGCCGTCTCGTCAATTCCTGCCATGCTTCTTCTGCGATTTGATGCGCCAAGTCCTGATTACCGTGTAAACAGATTTGCTCTTCTAGAAGCAGATCAACTACATCGCCCTTGGTCAGTTCCGGGCCGTCGAAGAGAACACTCGCCTCGATCCAGTCCGCCGACGCATTGCAGTCAACTTTGGATACGTCGGCTGACTGACCAAAACCAACTTCGGGAATCTTTAGCATTTCAGTCTATCTTAAGCGTTGTTCTGACTTGATCCGCGTGATCAAGCATCAGCTTAGAGATCTCGATCACGCGCTCGTCCGCCTTATATAGGTGAATTGTTGACAATGCTTGTTGAAGACTAAATGCGGCGGTGGATATTAGCTCATAGACCTCCTCCTTGTCCCCTCCAGCCACTATGTAGGCTTGCTCTAGATCCGGACGCTTGACGCTCCGCATATATTTCAATCCGGACTTGGAGGACAAAACATGCCCAAACCTGTCTACGTCGCGCGAGTCCGTGACCACAGGTGGGGTATGGGCGTTGCCAAACAGCCACAGTGCATACTCGCGCAACTTACCGATATGGTCACCATCCACCGGCGGACGCACACTGTTGGGTTCTACGCCGAATTTCGTGTCCACCCCGAGGAAGCGCTGAATCGATCTGTTGCGAAGAGAGAGAAAGAGAACGCTAAAGCGCTTTTCTACCCCCGTGGTATCCAAGTCCTCCACTTCCTCCATCTGCCGCAATATGCAAAACGCAATGTAATTGCGCTCAACTGTGTCGGTTCTGCTACCGATCTTTCTCATTACCTCCCTATAGCCAAGATCGTTCTCCTCAATCAGCTTTGCAATAAACTCCGCTTTCTCTGGTGGCGCCCACTCCTTAATCCCGGTGACGTGTCGAAACCCAAGAAACGCATCGACTTCGCTTCTCGAATCGAGCAGGATATAAGGTACACGGTCAAAGAGGTAATCAGGTCTCTCTGTACCTTCGATCAGTTGTTTCCAATTTCGGGATTGCTCGGCTCCGTCGTATGTTCTCTCCAACCGCATAAGCGCTGCAATTCGCCTATTTCCTTCAACCACGACCAAGCGATCTTCACCGTAGATGTCCTCCTTCACGCAGAGGACAGCCTCATGTGGCCAAAACCCACTCTCCAGAAAGGACGTAGCCAATTCTTCGAGAGACCAGTCGCGCATCTTCTCGTACACTTCCTCAGCGGACATTCCGCACTCTCGCTCAGCCCGGCCAAGCCTCGGGTTTCGCCCATCCAGCGCGATATCTGAGAGGCAGGCATATTCTATTTCTGCGTTCACCGGTCCCTCCTCCAACATGATTGTGCCCGATACTGGGCGCCGGATTTCAAAACTCAGGATATGTGCTGCTCCCGATTTCTTGGAAAGAAGTCACTATACTCAAGCCGCTGGTTGCGAGGCAAGGCGTCGTCTTACCGGAACCGGAGGCTTAAATCCCAGTCGCTCAATCTATCAGTGGTGGTTATAGAGAGCGCGGGACTCTTCCAGTGCCCGAACCAGTTCCGGTACCGACTGGAAGTGCCGGACCCACAGGAGTTGCTCCTTGAGGGGCCTGAAGAAGCGTTCAATACGACCATTGCCGTTCGGCTCTCGAACGCATGCCGGCAAAGACTCGATCCCCAGGAAAGCGAACTCGTTCTGGAAGTCGTTGCTCATGAGCTGAGAGGCATGATCGTGCCGCAGTTGGAGCCCTTGGGCGGTCTCGGCCGCAGCGGGATGGGTCAATTTCCGACTCTGGGGGTCACAGACGTGGCGTCGCAAGCGTGGGCCATTTACACAAGGGGGGTGGCCCACCTAAATGGCCCACTTTTTCGACCACGACAACGCCTTTCTCTCAGAGGGCGGAGCCCGCGACGTTGTGGTGGGGGACTTCCACGAAACGCCGCTTCAGACGCTGCACAACACGGATTTTCCGCCCCCAATGCGACAAAGCGAAGCGAGGCTGCGCCTCGCGGGTCCCCCTCCCGCCCGGCGAAACGGCGCGCCGCACGGGAGGGGTGCTGGT